>DATBPW010000216.1:0-6068 GCA_036561125.1 Ramlibacter sp.
GAGGAGTTGAAGCGCGTGTTCGACCTGTTCTACCAGGCGCCGCAAAGTGCCGACCGCGCGCGCGGCGGCCTCGGGCTGGGCCTGCCGATCGTCAAGAGCCTCGTCGAGATGCACGGCGGACGGGTGTCGGCGCACAGCGAAGGCAAGGGCCGCGGCTCGCGCATCGTCATCCGCCTGCCCTTGTGCGAAGCGCCACCGGCCAGCGCGAAGCCGGCCGCGAAGCCGCTCGGCCACGGCAGCGGCCGCGTGCTCGTCGTCGACGACAACGAGGACGCCGCGGACACGTGCGCGACGCTGCTGCAAATGACGGGCTACGACGTGCGCGTCGCCTACACACCCGACGCCGCGCTGCAGATGTTCGGCCTGTTCCAGCCGGACGTCGCGATCCTGGACATCGGGCTGCCCGGCATGAGCGGCTACGAACTCGCGCGCCAGATGAGAAAGCGCGGCTACGAAGGCAAGCTCGCCGCGCTGACCGGTTACGGCCAGGCGACCGACATGGCGGCGTCGAAGGCCGCGGGGTTCGACGCGCACCTCACGAAGCCGGTCGCGCCGGGCGAACTCATGGACCTGGTCGCGAAGCTCGTCGCCGAGCGCGCGTCAATGCGCGCGTGACAGCGTCTGCGCGCCGGCGCCGCCCGGGTCGCCGGCGTCGCCTTCGCGCAGCAACAGCGTGACGAGCACGGCGCAGTCGGTGCGCGCCCGCAGCGAATGGCTTTCCTTCGCGGGCAGCACGATCACGTTGCCCGCATTCAGCTGCCGCGTCCCCACGCCCATCACCACTTCCACCACGCCTTCGAGGCAGTGGATCGTGCATTCGTCCTCGACGTGGTGGAACGGCATGTCCTTGTGCGCGGGCAGCACCAGGTGCAGCAGCTGCACGCGCTGCGTCTTGATGAGGCTGGTGCTCTGGCTGGCGTGCAGTTGCTCGCCGAGCGGCGCGACGTTGATGATGTCCAGGTGCGAGGCATGCGGCAGGGCCATGGTGATTGCTCCTCGGGCGACGCTAGCGCGGCCCCGCCCATTGTGTCAGCGCGCGCCGCTTCCCGCATCGGCGCGGGCGGGACCTTGCCTTCGCCCAACTGGAAGCCGCGCGCCCAGCCCTACAATGCGTCGCCTAGGAGCGGGGCTTTGAACAAGGTCTTTCGAAGCAGGCACTTCCGCGGCCTGGTCAACGGCGCAATCTTGCTGGTCGGCGTGCACATCGCGGGCACGCTGGGCTATCACTGGATCGGCCGCCCTGTCGCCACGTGGGTCGACAGCTTCTACATGACGTTCATCACCGTGGCCACGATCGGCTACGCGGAAGTCATCGACCTTTCGGCCCACCCGTTCGGCCGGCTCTTCACGGTCGGCATCGCCATCGTCGGCATCATGACGATGAGCTACCTGTTCTCCACGTTCGTCGCCCTGCTGCTGGAGGCGGACCTCAACGCAGCTTTCCGAAAGCGCCACATGCAACGCCAGATCGCCGACTTGCGCGGCCACTACATCGTGTGCGGCATCGGCCGCGTCGGCACCAACGTCACGCACGAGCTGCTCAAGACGCGCCGGCCCTACGTCGTCGTCGAGAGCGACCAGGCGGCGCTGGACGCGTGCCTCGAGCGCGAACCCGGCACGCTCTACATCCATGACGATGCGGCGACCGACGAGGGCCTGCGCAACGCGGGGCTCATGCATGCGGCCGGCGTGTTCGCAGTGACCGGCGACGACAGCCACAACCTCATGATCGCGTTGTCGGTGAAGCTGATGAACCCGCACTGCCGCGTCGTCGCCCGGCTGCACGACATCCGCAACGCCGACAAGGCCCGGCGCGCGGGCGCGGACGAGATCGTCTCGCCCGATTTCACCGGCGGCATGCGCATCGCCTCGGCGATGGTGCGGCCGCACGTGGTGAACTTCATGGACCAGATGCTGCGCACCGACGATTCGCTGCGCGTGGAAGAGCTCGTGCTGCCCGCGGGGTTCGCGCCGCGCCCGCTCGCGCAGGTGCTGCCCCGGTCGCGCGAGTACGTCGTGATGGCCACGCACGAGCGCGGCCGATGGATCTTCAATCCGCCCGACGACCACCTGCTGCAGCCGGGCGCCTGCGTCGTGCTGATGGCCAACCCGGGCACGCGCGAACGGCTCGAGCTGGGGCTGCGGCCGGCATGACAGGCAGACGGCGTCTGCGCTGACAGACGCGACCGCCCCGCCCCGCTGGAATGGATGGTCCGCAACACAGGAGCACCCATGACTCAACAAGCCCTCATCCGAGGCGAAGTGGAGTTCCGCGCGGGCGACGGCATGACCTTGCCGATCCCCGACGGCCCGGTGGAGATCGAGATGGCCGACGACAGCGTGACGCTCAGCTGGGTCGAAGGCGCGGACGCGAGCACGACCGCGATCACGCGCGACGAGTTCGAGCGCTACGTGAACGAGGGCAAGATCAGGCTCGCGTGATCGGCGGGCCGGTCCGCGGCCCGATCAGCGGCTTTTCTTCGCCGCGTTGCGCTTGCGCGTGGCGGCGCCCTTCTTCGCGGCGGCGGAACGTTCGGCGTGCGTGCGCGACGACGCCGACGCGTGCCCGCCCTTTTCGCCGCCCTTCTTCGACGAGCTCGTGTTGGTCGCCTTGCCGCGGCCCGAGCCGCTCTTCTTGCCGCCGCCGGTTTCCTTGTTCACCGTGGCCCACGCGCGATGCTCGGCTTCGCCCTTGCCGACGCCGCGCTTCTCGTAGCCTTCCTCGATGTGTTCGGCCTGGCGCTTCTGCTTGCTGGAGTACGAGGACTTGTCGCCACGTGGCATCTGGAGTCTCCTTGAGGGATGGGTGTGCGGATTTTGTAGTTGCGCCCGGCGCCTCGCGCAGTAGGAAGGCGAAGCGGCTGTTTGTGGGACAGTGCCGCGGCTCAGGCATGATCGCGTTCGATGTCCGCCTCGCTGCTTCCTTCCTGGGCGTGGGTGCCGATCGTGCTGTGCGCGGCGGTGACGCAGACGGTGCGCAATGCCGCGCAGCGTTCGCTCGTCGCGCATGCCGGCACGCTCGGCGCGACGCTCTCGCGCTTCCTGTACGGGATTCCCTTCGCCGCCCTCTTCGCCGCGGTGCTGCATGCACTGCCGCAGACGAGCGGGCCGGTGCCGCCCTTCAGCGCGCCGTACTTCGCCTGGTTGCTGCTCGGCGCCCTCGGCCAGCTGTCCGCGACCGCCGCGATGCTGGTGGCGATGAAGCAGCGCAACTTCGTGGTCGGCGCTGCCTTCTCGAAGACCGACGCGCTGCAGGTCGCGCTGTTCGCCAGCGTGTTCCTGCACGAATTGCCCGGCTGGATCACGATCACCGCGATCACGATCGCGACGCTCGGCGTGTTCCTGCTGTCGCTGCCCAAGCGCGGCGTCGAGCGTTCGGGCTGGATCAGCGGCGCCGCGTGGTACGGGCTCGCGTCGGGCGCGGCGTTCGCGATCTCCGCCGTCGGTTATCGCGGCGCGGCGCTCGAGATGCCCGGCACGCCGCCGTGGCTGGTCGGTGCGTGGGGCGTGCTGTGGGCCCAGGTCGTGCAGACGATCCTGCTCGGTGGCTGGCTCGCGTGCCGCGCGCCGCAGGCCATTCGCGCGATGTTCCGCGAGCAGAGGATTGCGATCGCGGCCGGCGCCGCCGGAGCGGTCGCGTCGGTCGGCTGGTTCACCGCGCTCGCGCTGACCTCGGCCGCGAACGTGCGCGCGCTCGGGATGGTGGAAGTTGTGTTCAGCTACCTCGTGTCGCACCGCTTCATGAAGGAGAAGCTGGCGCCCGCCGAACAGGCCGGCCTGGTGCTGGTGGGAGCCGGGCTGGTGGTGCTGTGCTTGCGCTGATTACTTCGCGTTCGGCTTGGAATCGTTGGCGGCTTCGCTCAGGTCCTGCCGCGTGCCGGTTTCCTCGGGCAGCGTAAAGTTGCGGATGGGCTGGGCCATGGCTTTCTCGCGGTCGGCCAGCCGCTGGGACCAGACGTGCCACGCCAGGTCCTCGTCGTCGCGGTCGTCGAAGCGCGAACTCCACACTTCGGCCAGCGATTCGGTCTTGTCGGTGGGCATCGGACATCTCCCGGGTGTCGAATCCCGCAATGGTAGGCGCGCACTGCATACGGCCGCGTAGGACCGCGCCCTGATGTGCCGTGCGCGGCATGTGTACGGACAGTGAAAAGAATGAACAAGGAACAACGATCGCAATCCGCCGTATCCGGCAAACCGCTGTGGCAGGCCTTCCTGGTCTTCCTCGGTCCCATGATCCTGGCCAACCTGCTGCAGGGCCTGTCGGCGACCGCGAACGCATTTTTCATCGGGCAGATGCTGGGCACGCGCGCGCTCGCCGCGGTCGCGGGCGTGTTCCCGATCCTGTTCCTCATCGTGTCGCTGGTGCTCGGGATCGGCGCGGGCGCGTCGGTGCTGATCGGCCAGGCCTGGGGCGCCAAGGAACCGCACAAGGTCAAGTCCATCGCGGGCACCGCCATCGCGCTGGGCCTGCTGGTCGGTGCGGCCGTCGCGATCTTCGGCGGGTTCTTCGCGGACGCGATGATGCGCGTGCTGTCCACGCCGCCCGACGTGCTGCCGGAAGCGACGCGCTACATGCGCGTGATCCTGCTGGCGATGCCGGGGCTGCTCGTCTTCATGCTCATGACGCAACTGATGCGCGGCGTCGGCGACACCGTCACGCCGCTGCTCGCGCTGGTGATCTCGACGGCCGCGACCTGCTTCGTCACGCCGGCCTTCATCCGCGGCTGGTTCGGGCTGCCGCAGATCGGCGTGGCCGCCGGCGCCGCGGCATCGATCGCGTCGTCCGTCTGCGGCCTCGCGTTCCTCGTGACCTACATGCGGTACAAGGACCATCCGCTCGCGCCCGACGCCGAGTTGATGCGCGACATCCGCATCAACCCGCGCCTGCTCAGGCTCGTGGCGCGCATCGGCCTGCCCACCGCGGTCCAGATGATCGCGCTGTCGCTGTCCGAAATCGTGCTGGTGAAGATCATCAACACCTTCGGCTCCAATGCGACCGCCGCGTACGGCGCGGTCAACCAGGTGGTGAACTACGTGCAGTTCCCCGCGATGTCGATCGCGATCACCGCGTCGATCCTCGGCGCGCAGGCGATCGGCGCGGGCGACACGCAGCGGCTCGGCCGCATCCTGAAAACCGGCCTGATGCTCAACCTGGTGCTGACCGGCTCGCTGGTGCTGCTGGGGTACCTGTTCTCGCGCCACCTGATGGCGCTGTTCATCACCACGGAACCCGTGATCGAGATGGCGCAGGTGCTGCTGCACATCATGCTGTGGAGCATCGTCGTGTTCGGCTTCGCGGCCACCGTGGGCGGGATCATGCGTGCGAGCGGCACGGTGCTGGTGCCCACGGCGATCTCGATCTCCTGCATCCTGCTGGTGGAGCTGCCGTCCGCGTACTTGCTGTCGGCGCCGTTCGGGCTGGACGGCGTGTGGATGGCCTACCCGATCACCTTCGTCTCGATGCTGGTGCTGCAGTCGCTGTATTACCGGCTCGTGTGGCGGAAGAAGAAGATCGAGCGGCTGGTGTAGCGCAGGACGTCGCCTAAAAGCCCTTCGCGAGTTCATGCAGGTCGGGCAACTCGCCGATGCCGGGCGCATCGCCCAGCGTGCAGCGCCCGGCCTGCGGCCGTACGAACACCGGCGCGACTTCGGTGCGCAGCGGGTTCGGGTTGGCATCCACCTCCAGCATCCCGCCTGCGCCGACCGCGGCGAGCATGTGGGCCGACGCCAGCAACCCGATCCCGCCGCCGAGGTAGTGCGGCAAATAGCGCAAGCCCGCGGCCTGCGCCCGCTGCACGACGGGCCAGCAGCCGGAGATGCCGCCCCACTTCGCGAGGTCCGGCTGCAGGAAGCGCAGCGCCTTCGACGCGATCGCGGCGTCGAAGCCGTCGCCGCCTGCCACGTTCTCGCCCGCGGCGAGCGGCACCGGGGAATGCTTCGCAAGCTGCTGCCACTCGGCCCACGGCCGGTCGGCGCGCAGCGGCTCCTCGAGCCACGCCAGGTGGAACTGCTCCAGCCGCGGCGCGATGATGCGAGCCTCGTCGAAGCTCCACGCCTGGTTGGCATCG
>DATBPW010000217.1:0-4837 GCA_036561125.1 Ramlibacter sp.
GACGGACCTCGACATCGGCATGAACCAGCGGTTGTGCGAGCCCTTCGAATGGGATCCGGGCCGCGAGTACGACCGCGGCAAGGTGATGACCGCGGAAGAACTGCAGGCCGGCAAGGACTTCGGGCGCTACAAGGACGTGGATGGCGACGGCATCCCGTGGCGCACGCTGCCCGGCACGCACCCGGCCAAGGGCTCGTACTTCACGCGCGGCACCACGCGCGACGCGTATGCACGCTACTCGGAGCGCGGGCCGGACTACATCTACAACGTCGAGCGCCTGCTGCACAAGTTCAAGACGGCCGCGACGATGGTGCCGCAGCCTGTCGTGAGGCTGGCGAAGGACAAGACCAAGCTCGGCGTGATCTATTTCGGCTCGACCAGCCCCGCGATGAAGGAGGCGCTCGACGTGCTCGATGCGCAGGGCGTGCATCTCGATGCGATGCGGCTGCGCGCGTTCCCGTTCCCGGACAGCGTCGCGCGCTTCATCGCCGACCACGACAAGGTGTTCGTCGTCGAGCAGAACCGCGATGCGCAGATGCGCTCGCTGCTGGTCAACGAGCTCGAGATCGACCCGAAGAAGCTGGTGAAGGTGCTGCACTTCGACGGCACGCCGATCACCGCGCGCTTCATCACGAACGCGATCCTGGAATGCCTGCCCGTCACCGCGCGGAAGGCCTCGGGCGGCACGCGCAAGGAGGTGGTGGCATGACCTACATCGCAAAACCGCGGCTGCACCACCCGACGCTGGAAACCAACAAGGTCGGCTACACGCGCCGCGACTACGAAGGCAAGATCTCCACGCTGTGCGCCGGGTGCGGCCACGACTCGATCTCGGCCGCGATCATCCAGGCGTGCTGGGAACTCGACATCGAGCCGCACCGCGTCGCGAAGCTGTCGGGCATCGGCTGCAGCTCGAAGACGCCGGATTATTTCCTCGGCGCCTCGCACGGCTTCAACACCGTGCACGGCCGCATGCCGTCGGTGCTCACCGGCGCGAACCTCGCGAATCGTGAGCTGCTCTACCTCGGCGTGTCGGGCGACGGCGATTCGGCATCCATCGGCCTCGGCCAGTTCGCGCACGCGATGCGTCGCGGCGTGCGCTGCGCTTACATCGTCGAGAACAACGGCGTGTACGGCCTGACCAAGGGCCAGTTCTCGGCCACGGCGGACCAGGGCAGCAAGAGCAAGAAGGGTGTCGTCAACAGCGACAGCCCGGTCGACCTCGTCGGCATCGCGCTGCAGCTCGGGGCCACCTACGTGGGCCGCAGCTTCTCGGGCAACAAGCAGCAGCTCGTGCCGCTGATCAAGGGCGCGCTGACGCATGGCGGCGCGGCGTTCATCGACGTCATCAGCCCCTGCGTTGCGTTCAACAACCACCCGGGCAGCACGAAGAGCTACGACTACGTGCGCGAGCACAACGATGCGGTGAGCCGCATCGACTTCATCACGCCGCGCGAGGAAATCGTCAGCGAATACGCGCCCGGCGAGGTGGTCGACGTGCGCCAGCACGACGGCACGATCCTGCGGCTGCGCAGCCTGCATGCGGACTACGACGCGACCAACCGCGCCGCGGCCATCGCCTACATGCAGCACCACCACGAGCGCGGCGAAGTCGTCACGGGACTGCTGTACGTCGATCCACTTGCGACCGACCTGCATACGTCGTTGAATACGACGGACCGGCCGCTCAACCTGATGGGCGCCGGCGACCTGTGCCCGGGCGGCGCGGCGCTGGACAAGATCAACGCATCGTTGCGTTGACATTCGAGGAAGGGGTGCATCATGGCGGAGCGGACGGTGTTCCAGTCGATGGCCAACAAGCACGTGGTGCGGGTGCCGCCGCAGGCGACGATCCGCGAGGCCGCGTGCGTGATGACCAAGGCCAATTGCGGCAGCGTTCTCGTGATGGAGCCGCCCGACATCATGCTGGGCATCCTGACCGAGCGCGACCTGATGGCGCGCGTGCTGGCGAGAGGCGTGAACCCGGAAGAGGCGACGGTGCGCGAAGTGATGACGCCCAAGCCGATCTGCGTGCCGCCGGAAACGCCGGTGTCCGAGGCGATCGTCATCATGATCGAGCGCGGCTTCCGGCACCTGCCGGTGGTCACCGCGCAGCAGCGGGTGCTGGGCGTGTTCTCGGTGCGCGACGCGCTGCCGCGAGAGATCGACAGTGCGCTGGACATGGCGGATTTCAACGAGCAGGTCAACGACGCGCTCGGTTGACCGGGTTCCTGTGAGATTGCGCACCGGTTTCCGGTTGATATGAGTCAAGCGGCGGGCCGCATCGCCGCCTAATCTGCACGCATCACCCGATGGGAGATGCGACATGGACTCGATCCGCTTCTGGCCCGACAGCACGTTGCAGGCGTTCACGATGAAGATGGCCGGCCACGGTTTTTCCGTGAGCGGCCTCATGATGAACCGCGACCGCCGCTACGCGCTCGACCAGCTGCAGCAGGCGCACACGATGGCCGATGCCGGCCTGCGCGCGCTGGCCGTGGAACTGTTCCGCCGTTTCGAGCGGAAGCAGTCCGGCGTCGCGTACGTCAATTAACCGCCGGGTGCTTCGCGCTTCGCGCGCGCCCGCGCGAGCGCCGCTTCGATCACCGCGCGCTTGCGATCCAGCTCCGCACCTTGCGCATCCTTCGTGAGCTGCGGCAGGTTGGCGAGCTTCTCCCGCGCCTTCGCTTCCAGCCGCCCGTCGTGTTCCTTCGCTTCGCGCTGCAGGCGCACCTTGCGCCATTCGTAGCGCGCGAGCGCTTCATCGGCTTGCGGCTGCGACCAGGCAGCCCATCCGGTCGCATCGCCCGCCGCGTTCTCGAGCGAGATGCAATCGACAGGGCACACCGGCACGCACAACTCGCAGCCGGTGCAATACGGCTCGATCACCGTGTGCATTCGCTTGTTCGTGCCGAGGATCGCGTCGGTCGGGCACGCGGCTATGCACAGCGTGCAGCCGATGCACCAGTCCTCGTCGATGACCGCGACCGTGCGCGGCCCTTCCACGCCATTCGCGGGATCGAGCGGCAGCACTTCGCGCGCGGTAAGCCGCGCGAGGCGTGCGATGCCTTCGACACCGCCCGGCGGGCACTGGTTGATTTCCGCTTCGCCGCCGGCGATCGCCTCGGCGTAATGCTCGCAATCCGGGTAGCCGCAGCGCGTGCACTGCGTCTGGGGCAGGGCGGCGTGGATGCGAGCGGCCTGCGGGCCCACCTCAGGCCGTGGCCTTGCGGCGGCGGGCCTTCGGTTTCGCGCCGCCCGCGTGTGGGCCGTTGTGCTGCAGGATGAAGTCGCGGATCTGCGGATAGACGATCTCGCGCCAGCGCCGGCCGCTGAAGATGCCGTAGTGGCCCGCGCCCTTCACCTCCAGGTGTTTCTGGCGCGACTTCGGGATGCCGGTGCACAGGTCGTGCGCCGCTTCGGTCTGGCCCGAGCCGGAGATGTCGTCGAGCTCGCCTTCGACGGTGAAGTGCGCCGTGGTCGTGATGTCGGCCGGGCGCACGCGCTCGAGCTCGCCTTCCTCGTTGATCACGTCCCACGTGCCGTTCACCAGCGCGAAATCCTGGAACACGAGGCGCACGGTCTCCAGGTAGTAGTCGGCGTCCATGTCGAGCACGGCGTTGTACTCGTCGTAGAACTGGCGGTGCGCCTCGGCGCTCGCGTCATCGCCGCGGATCAGGTTGCGGAAGTAGTCGTAGTGCGAGACCAGGTGGCGGTCGGGGTTCATCGCCACGAAACCCGTGTACTGCAGGAAGCCCGGGTACACGCGGCGGCCGTTGCCCGGGAAGTTCGGCGGCACGCGGTAGATCACGTTGTTCTCGAACCATTCGTGGCTCTTGTTCATCGCGAGGTTGTTCACCGCCGTGGGCGACTTCCTCGCGTCGATCGGGCCGCCCATCATCGTCATCGTGAGCGGCGTGGGCTCGCCGCGCGACGCCATCAGCGACACGGCCGCGAGCACGGGCACGGTCGGCTGGCACACGCTGATCACGTGGCAGTTGCCGTAAATGCCCTGGATGTGGCGGATGAATTCCTCGACGTAATGCACGTAGTCGTCGAGGTGGAACTCGCCCTGCTCGAGCGGCACTTCGCGCGCGTTCTTCCAGTCGGTGACGTAGACCTTGTGGTCCTTGAGCATCGTGCGCACGGTGTCGCGCAGCAGCGTGGCGTAGTGGCCCGACAGGGGCGCCACGATCAGCACCGCCGGCTCGCCCTTCATCTTGTCGAGTGTGGCCGGGTCGTCCGAGAAGCGCTTGAACCTGCGCAGCGCACAGAAAGGCTTGTCGACCTCGATGCGGTCGTGCACTGCGACTTCGACGCCGTGCACTTCGGCCGAGCTGATGTCCCAGCCCGGCTTGCCGTAGTCCTTCCACAGGCGGTACATCAGGTCGTAGCTGGCGGACAGCCGCTGCGACATCGGGAACTGCGCCAGCGGCGACAGCGGGTTGCTGTAGAGCTTCGATGCGGCCTGCGCGAAGTCCGCGAAGGGCTCCATGAGGTTGCGCTGCGCTTCGTAGATCTGGTAAAGCATCGGTGGCCCCGTCCTTGTGCGGTGCAATATAGCACCGCGCCCCGAGGCGCGCCTGAGGAGGAACTACCAATCCGCGAGTAGGAATCGCGGACGGTCGCTTAGACGATAGTTGTACCTATGCCAGCACGGCCGCGATCGACTTCGCGACGTGGTCGATGTTCTTGTCGTTCAGGGCGGCCACGCAGATCCGGCCACTGTCCACGCCGTAGACGCCGAACTCGCTGCGCAGGCGCTGCATCTGGTCCTTGGTCAGGCCCGAGTAGCTGAACATGCCGACCTGGTCGACGATGAAGCCGAAGTCCTGCC
>DATBPW010000218.1:0-1764 GCA_036561125.1 Ramlibacter sp.
CCTCAACAAGGTCAAGCGCATCGTCAAGGTGATGAGCCTCGTCAACTCCTCGCCCGAGTTCACGGATCAGCACATCGTGACGAACGGCGCGAGCGAGCTGTTCGGCGAAGTCTTCGGCGACAAGGGCAAGCACGCCCGCAGCGCGTTCGGTGTCGCGCAGATTCCGATGGGCGCTTGCGTGGAGATCGAGTTGATCGCTGAAGTCTGAGCCGACACGGTGCCCCAGTTTCCGGTCTGACGGCTGGGGAGAACTTTTCTCCTGCCTCGCTCGCGGGGCAACAACGTTGGCCCCGCGCAGGGGAGAGTCACGACGAGCTGTCATCCAAAAAGTCCTCCCCAGCCATCAGCCCTGCGCCGTGGTCGATCGACGAGTGCCTGCTTTGGCGCCGGCACGCAACGCACGCAACGCACGCAGGGCCGGTGGTCGGGGGAGGGTTTTCTGGATGACAGCTCGTCGTGACCCCGCGGCTCGCGTGGCAAGCGTTGTTGCCCCGCGAGCGAGGCAGGAAGAAAACCCTCCCCCGGCCGCCGGCCCGGAACCTGGCTCACCAACTCTCTCGCAATTGCCGCTTAAGCACCTTGCCGATCTCACTGCGCGGCAATTCGTCGACATAGCGGATGCCCGACAGCCGCTGTGTCTTGCCGACCTGCGTGTTGACCCATTCGCGCAACTGCTCTTCTGACGGAGCGCCCTCGCGCACGACGACGAATGCGACGGGCGTTTCGCCCCACTCCCGCGACGCGACCCCGACCACCGCCGCGTCCACGACGAATTCGTGCGTGCGCAGGATCGCCTCGATGTCGCTCGGGTAGACGTTGAAGCCGCCGGAGATGACCATGTCCTTGCGGCGGTCCATCAGCGTGAGGAAGCCATCCTCGTCGAAGCGGCCGACGTCGCCGGTGCGGATGAAGCGGTGGCCGTCGGCGTCGTGCCACTCGGCCTCGCGGGTTTTTTCGGGCTGGTTGTTGTACGCGATCATCATCGCCGCCGAGCGGCCGACGATCTCGCCGATCGAATGCGGGGGCAGCTGCTTGCCGTCTTCGTCGATCACGCGGATGTCGTGGCCTTCGGCGGGCTTGCCCACGGTGTGCAGCTTGTCGCGATAGGCGTGCGCCTCGAGGATGCACGTGCCGCCGCCCTCGGTCATGCCGTAGAACTCGACGAGCCCGCCGGGCCAGCGCTGCAGGATGTCGGCCTTGAGGTCCGCGTGGAACGGCGCGCTGGTGCAGAACTTCATGACGAAGGCTTCGAGGTCGAAGCCGTCGAACTCGGGCAGCGCCATGATGCGCTGGTACTGCACCGGCACCAGCATCGTGTGCGTCACCCTCTGCCTCTCGGCTAGCTCGAGGTACGCGCGCGCGTCGAACTTCGGGCGGCCCAGCACGATGCAGCCGCCTTGCGCGATGGTCGGGAAAGCGCAGACCAGCGTCGTGTTCGAGCACAGCGACGTCGCGAGCAGCGTGACGCTGTCCGGCCCGTACCCATAGCCTTGCGCGCGCGCGACGTGCATCCAGCGCATGCCGTGCGGCTGCACGATGCCCTTCGGCGTGCCGGTCGTGCCCGACGAATAGATGATGTTGAAAGGCCAATCGGGTTGCACGTCGACGGCCTTCGGCGTGGCGCCGTGCGGCAGCAGCCACGCTTCGAGCGACGGCGATGACGACGCGTCCATGAAGATGCGGCGCGCGCCGGTCTCGAACGGCGGCACGGTCGCATCGACGAAGAAATGCCGCGCCCCACTGTCGGCCACCATGGTTGCCAAT
>DATBPW010000219.1:0-1539 GCA_036561125.1 Ramlibacter sp.
CATCGCGCCGGACGTCGGCGAGCACGCGCAGGAAGGCTTCGTGCCGCCCCGGGAGCGCACCACGCCCGCCGGCCGCTTCGAGTCGAACCCCGGCGTGAACAGGCAAGGCGAGCACATCGTCTGGGTCGATTACGACAGTGCATTCGCCATCCATCGCCTGCGCGCCAACAAGGCCGAACATGCGCGCAAGGTGCGGCTCGCGTCGTCCGACCCGCTGCAGCATCGCGTGTCGTACGGCTGTGTCGTCGTGCCGGTGAATTTCTACAAGGACGTCGTCGCCCACTGGCTCGGCAGGGGCCGCGCGGTCGTCTATGTATTGCCGGACAACGGCTCGGCCGCCGACTTCTTCAGCGCGCTGTAGCGCTTCGTCCGACAACACGAAAGCCTCAGCACTGACGCTGCGGCCGCGTGCGGAACCTAGCCTTGAGTCCACCGGCGATGTGCGCCGGTGATCCATTCGAATGAACTCAAGGAGTCCTGGAAAATGAAAGCAGCATTCATCAAGGGCCTGGTCGCATCCGCGGCGGCTTTCGCGATCGCCGGCGCCTTCGCGCAAGTCCAGACCGGCGACCCGAGCACCGGCAGCAAGCTCGGCGTCACGCCGCCCCCGTCGACGAGCTCGACGACCGACACGAGCCGCCTGTCGACCGACTGCAGCAAGGTTGCAGCCGACCAGCGTGCGAACCAGGCCGGCGGCGCGCAGGTCAATGCGATGACCAACTGCGGCAACGGCACGACCATGGGCGCCGCGGGCACGACCGCCACGCCGGCCGTCGTCGGCAGCACCGGCAGCACGAGCAGCAGAACCACCGCTTCGAGCGCGCCGTCCTCGTCGGGCACCACGGCGATGTCGAGCGACACGGGCAGCAGCAACGTCGCGTCCAACGACACGGGCTCGACGATGCCGAAGCACCGCAAGGCGAAGGCCGACCGCGGCTGATCGCAACGACGCTGTCACACGGAAAACGGGGGCCACGCGGCCCCCGTTTTTCCTGGCGGTGAATCAGTTGCGGCCGGGCCCGCTGGACAATGTGCTTGCGTTTCGCGGGAAGCGAAAGCCCGATACCTGTCTTTGTGGCGCGAGGCCCCGGCCGGCAATCGAAGTGTCGGCAGCGCGCGGGGGCCGCGCGGCAAGCGGCTGCCGCAAGCGCCTGTCGGGCACCGTCGCACCGCGCCGTCGTCGTCAGTCGCGCAGCAGCGCTTCGAATCCACCTTCGGGTTCGAAGCGCCCGTCGACGTGCCACAGTCGCGTCGGGCCGGGCAGGGCGCGCGTGCGCACCGAGTGCTGTGCGTCGCCCGGATAGCACACCGCGCGCACGCCCGCGTCCACGAACGGCTCGGGATGCACCAGCGGCGGCGGCCGCGACGCGGCCTCGGCGATCGCGGCCGCGGCAACGTCATGGCGCGACAGGTGCGCGAGGCTCATGATCTGCGGCGGCGCCATTTCGATTTCGCGCGCCCAGTAGCGGCGCAGCGCCTCATGGGGCGTGAGCCAGATGCTGTGTGTGGTTTCGCGCTCGTCGTGGCGCGGCTCCTGGC
>DATBPW010000220.1:0-7446 GCA_036561125.1 Ramlibacter sp.
CGGCGTCGCGGCGCACTGGGCGTACAAGGAAGCGGGCCAGAAAGGCTACTCGGGCGTGTCGGCCAGCGGCGAGTACGACGCGAAGATCGCCGTGCTGCGCCAGCTGCTCGCGTGGGAGCGCGACCTGTCGGGCGCCGCGAAGGAAGGCTTGTTCGACGACCGCATCTACGTGCTGACGCCCGATGCGGCGATCGTCGAATTGCCGCAGGGCGCGACGCCCGTGGACTTCGCGTACAGCGTGCACACGAGCCTCGGCCACCGCTGCCGCGGCGCGCGTGTCGACGGCGCGATGGTGCCGCTCAACACGGCGCTGGCGAACGGACAGAACGTGGAGATCGTCGCCGCGAAGGAGGGCGGCCCGTCGCGCGACTGGCTCAACCCCGACCTTGGTTTCCTGCGCAGCAATCGCGCGAAGGCCAAGGTCCGCGCCTGGTTCAACGAGCAGGCGCGGCATGAAACCGTGGCGCGCGGCCGCGAGCTCGTCGAAAAGCTCCTGCAGCGCGAAGGGCGCACGGCGCTCAAGCTCGACGACCTCGCGGCGCAGCTCGGCTTCAAGTCGGCCGAGGACCTGTTCGCCGTCGTCGGCAAGGACGAATACTCGCTGCGCAACATCGAGACGCTGCTGCACCCGGCGGCCGCGCCGCTGCCGCAGGACGAGTTCCTGCTGAAGAAGCCGCGGCCGGAGCCGCGCTCGCCGAAGGGCGGCGTGCTGGTCGTCGGCATCGATTCGCTGATGACGCAGCTCGCACGCTGCTGCAAGCCCGCGCCGCCGGATGCGATCGCCGGGTTCGTCACGCGCGGCAAGGGCGTGAGCATCCACCGGCGCGACTGCCCGAGCTTCCACGAGCTGGCGCTCAAGTCGCCCGAACGCGTCATCGACGTCGAATGGGGCGCGCGGCGCGGCGAAGGCGCGGTGTACCCGGTGGACGTCACTGTCGAGGCTGCCGACCGGCAAGGCCTGCTGCGCGACATCTCGGAAGTCTTCGCGAAGGAGAAGATGAACGTCGTCGGCGTGCAGACCACGTCGGTCAAGGGCACCGCGTGGATGACGTTCACGGTCGAGGTGAGCGACGCGAGCAACCTCGCGAAGGTGCTCGCGCTCGTCGCCGCGGTGCCGGGCGTGCGCCGCGCGAAGAGGCGCTGAGGCGGGCTGCTACAATTGCGGGCTCGACGAATCCCAGGCGCGTAGCTCAGTTGGTTAGAGCACCACCTTGACATGGTGGGGGTCGTTGGTTCGAATCCAATCGCGCCTACCAATCCTGTCGCCAGCCTGACGCTGGCCCAGCCCCACGGCACTCACCACGAGTGCCGTTTTGCTTTGGGGCCTTCGCGTTTCTCCTAGTGCCTGCGCCTTGCGCGAGGCTTCAGTATCCGTCCGCCGCTCCTGCTCGCACGCGACCGATCGGTCGCATGCGACGCCAGTTGCGCCCGGCCCCTCATGCAGTACCGAGGGGAGCCTCGTGGAACGAATCCGTTGGAGATCCAGATGACCAAGATCGACATTCCCCAGGCCGCGGGCGCGACGCGCCGGCGCACCATCATCAAGGCAGCGGCCGGCGCCAGCCTGTTGCAGCTAGGGACCCCGTTCATCATCCCGGCGCGCGCGGCGGACACGGTCAAGCTCGGCCTGGACAACCCGCTCACCGGCACCTACGCCGCCGTCGGCAAGAACGAGCTGATCGGCTGCCAGCTGGCCGTCGAACAGATCAACGCGAAGGGCGGCATCCTCGGGCGCCAGGCCGAGCTGCTCTCGGAAGACTCGACCAGCGGCGACGCCGGCACCGCGGTGCAGAAGGCGCGCAAGCTGATCGACCGCGACAAGGTGAACTTCCTGCTCGGCAACGTGAACTCGGCGCTGTCGCTGGCGATGGGGCAGGTCGCCGCCGAGAAGAACGTGATGCTGATGGTCACCGGCGGCCACACCGACGCGGTGACGGGCACGAGTTGCCACCACAACGTCTTCCGCATCTGCAACACCACGCAGATGGAAGCCAATGCGGTGACGCCGGCGCTGATCAAGGACGCCGGCAAGAAGTGGTACTACATCACTCCCGATTACGCGTTCGGGCACACGTTGCAGGCCGGCCTGGAGAAGGCGTGCGCCAAGGCCGGCGGCACGAAGGTCGGCGGTGACCTGACACCGCTGGGCACGACCGACTTCTCGTCGTACCTCATCAAGGCGCAGGCCGCGAATCCCGACGTGATCATCTTCCTCACGCAGGGCGACGACATGATCAACGCCCTGAAGCAGGCCGTGCAGTTCGGCCTGGACAAGAAATTCCACCTCGCCGGCGGCCAGCAGGAACTCGAAGCGCTCGAAGGCCTGCCGCCGGAAGCGCGCATCGGCACGTGGGTGTTCGAGTGGTACTGGAACCAGCCGAACGTTCCTCACGTCAAGGAGTTCGTCGACGCGATCAAGAAGAAGACCGGCCGCGTTCCCACCGCGCGGACATGGTTCGGCTTCGCTTCCGCGTGGTCGTGCGCGCTCGCCGCCAACAACGCGAAGTCGCTCGACACGCTGAAGATGGCGAAGGCGCTGCAGAACTTCAAGCTGCCGCCCGAAGTCGCGCTGATGCCCGACGCGCCGTATTTCCGCGCGAACCAGAACCAGCTGATCCCGAACCTCTTCGTCGGCCACGCGCAGGCCAAGGGCATCTCCGAGGACGACCTGTTCAAGGTCACCACGGTGGTGAAGGGCAACGACGCGGCCGGCACGCTCGAGGAGTCGGGCTGCAAGATGACCTGGCCGACGTGACCGGGGCATGACCCAGGTCCTGCTGTTCAACGTCTTCAACGGCCTGATCGTCGGCGCGTTCTACGCGCTGATGGCGCTCGGGCTGTCGTTGATCCTCAACCTCAGCGGCGTCATCAACTTCGCGCACGGCGGCTTCCTGGCCATCGGCGCGTACCTCGCGTACACGATGATGCCGTGGCTCGGGTTCTGGGGCGGCCTGCTGGTCGCGCCGGTGCTCACGGCGTTCCTCGGGATCATCGTCGAGCGCCTGCTGATCCGGCGGCTGTACGGGCGCGACCCGCTGTACAGCCTGCTGCTCACGTTCGGCCTGGCGTACATCCTCGAGGACGTCGCGCGCTACATCTGGGGCGCGCAGAGCGTGCCGTACCCGATCCCGTCGTGGCTCACGACGCCGCTGTCCAATGAGTTTTTCTTCCTCACGGGCTATCGCCTGTTCATGGTGGGGCTCGTCGCGATCGTCGTCGCCGCGCTGTTCCTGGTGCTCGGTCGCACGCGCCTGGGCATGCGCATCCGCGCGGGGACGGCCGACCTCGAGACGGTGTCCGCGCTCGGCGTCAACGTGGGCGTGCTGCGCAACCTGAATTTCGGGCTGGGCATCTATCTCGCGGGGCTCGCGGGCGTGCTCGCGGCCGGCATGCTCGGCCTGCAGCCCACCATCGGCACGTCGCTCATCATGCCCAGCTTCGTCGCGATCATCGTCGGCGGGCTCGGCAGCCTGCTCGGCACCTTGCTGGGCGGACTGCTGATCGGCGTTGCATCCGGCATCACGGCCGTGTTCTTCCCGTCTGCCACGGAGGCTGTGATGTACGTCATGATGGGCGTCGTGCTGCTCGTGCGGCCGCGCGGCCTGCTCGGTGAAGAGGGGAGAGTGCAGTGACGGCCATCGACAAGCGGCTGTCCACGCCGATCATCTGGCTCCTGCTGATCACCATGCCGTACTGGATGGACGCGATGGGCGGCTACACGGAGCTCGCGACGCGCGTCGTCGTGCTCGGGCTCGCGGCGATGGCGCTGAACTTCCTGCTCGGCTTCACCGGCGTGCTTTCGTTCGGCCATGCGGCGTACTTCGGGCTCGGGGCCTACGGCGCGGCGATGACGATCAAGTACCTCGCGCCGAGCACGCCGCTCGCGATCGTCGTCGGCATCGCGGTCGGGACGGTGGCGGCGGCCATCATCGGCTCGCTGATCGTCAAGCTGCGCGGCACGTACTTCGCGATGGTGACGATCGCGTTCGGGCAGGTCTTCTATTTCATCGTGTTCCGCTGGAACTCGGTGACGGGCGGCGACGACGGCATCACCGGGTGGGCGCGCCAGCCGCTGAACTTCGGGTTCGCGACGCTCGACATCCTGCACGACGACAGGGCGTTCTACTTCATGGTCCTCGCGCTGTTTGCTGTGGCGGTCGGCGTGATGGCGCTGCTGCTGCGTTCGCCGCTGGGCCGCACGCTCGTCGCGATCCGCGAGAACGAGCGGCGCGCGCGCTTCCTCGGCATCCCGGTGGAGCGGCACATCTGGCTGTCGTTCGTGATCTCCGGCGGCTTCGCCGCGCTCGCGGGCACGCTCTACGCGCTCCTGAGCAACTTCACCGACCCGCGCTCGCTGCACTGGACGCTGTCGGGCAACTTCGTGATCATGGCGGTGCTGGGCGGCATGCGCTCGTTCTGGGGGCCGCTCCTGGGCGCGGCGATCTTCGTGGTGCTGCAGGACTACGTCTCGAGCCACACCGAGAACTGGATGTCGATCATCGGCCTGTTCTTCGTGCTGGTCGTGACGTTCTTCCCGCGCGGCGTGCTGGGCATCGTCAAGAGGAGGCTCGGCCAGTGAGCCTCCTGGAAGTGCGCAACGCCTCGCGCCATTTCGGCAGCCTGGTGGCGGTGGGGGACGTGTCGCTCACGGTCGAGCCCGGCGAGCTGCGCGCCGTGATCGGCCCGAACGGCGCCGGCAAGACGACCTTCTTCAACCTGATCAGCGGCTTTTTCCCGCCGAGTTCGGGCACCATCCATTTCGACGGCCACGACATCACGAACTGGCCCGTGCATGAGCGCGTCAAGCACGGCATCGCGCGCACGTTCCAGATCACCGAGATCTTCCCGGACCTCACCGTGCGCGAGAACCTGCGCGTGCCCGTCGAAGTCGCCGCGGGGCTGCGGCTTCGCCCATGGCTGTCGCGCGAGGCCGACGCGAAGATCCGCCAGCGCGTGGACGAGCTGGTCGAGATGGGCGGGCTCGGGGGCAAGGCCGACCGGCTCGTGAGCGAACTGCCGCACGGCGACCAGCGCGCCACCGAGATCATCATGTCGATCGCGCTGCGACCGCGCCTGCTGCTGCTGGACGAGCCCACTGCGGGCATGGGCGACCAGGAGACGTACGAGATCACGCGCCTCATCCGGCGCCTGCATCGCGACGGGAAGCTCAGCATCGTGCTGATCGAGCACGACATGCGCGTGATCTTCCACCTTGCCGACCGCATCCTCGTGCTCGCGGAAGGATCGATGCTGGCCGAGGGCACGCCCGACGACATCGCGAAGGACGAACGCGTGCAGGCCGCCTACCTGGGGAAGACCGAATGAACGTGCTCCAGGCGCAAGGGCTGCACACGTACTACGGCAAGAGCCACATCCTGCACGACGTCGGGCTGGAAGTGCGCGAAGGCGAGATCGTCACGCTGCTCGGGCGCAACGGCGCGGGCAAGACCACGACGATGCGCAGCCTCATGGGCCTGACGCCGCCGCGCGAAGGCCATGTCAACGTGCTGGGCCAGGAGACGCGGGGTTGGCCGCCGTATCGCATCGCCGCGCTGGGTGTCGGCCTCGTGCCCGAAGGGCGGCGCGTGTTCGGCAACCTTACGGTGGACGAGAACCTGCGCGTGCCCGTGAGCCGCGCCGGCCCGTGGGACATCAAGCGTGTCTACGAATTGTTCCCGAGGCTCGAAGAGCGCAAGGCGAGCCGCGGGCGCCAGCTCTCCGGCGGCGAGCAGGAGATGCTGTCGATCGCGCGCGCCTTGCTGCTCAACCCGAAGCTGCTCATGCTCGACGAGCCGTCGCAAGGGCTCGCGCCGCTGATCGTGCGCCAGGTGTTCCAGGTGGTGGAGCGCATGCGCACCGAAGGCATGTCGATCCTGCTGGTCGAGCAGAACGTGCGCGCCGCGGTGGAGATCGCGGATCGCGCCTACGTGCTCGACGACGGCCGCATCGTGTACGAGGGCCCCGCCGCGGAATTCGCGAAGGACGAAGAGCGGGTCCGCGCGCTGGCCGGCGCGAGTGCGGAGAAGTGGGACATCGCGGACGACGCATGACCGCGCGCTGCACGCATTCGCGCTGCTCAGGGTAAATCTCGGTGCGTGGCCCGAAAGGTCGCCACCTACAATCTGCTGCAACGCAATACAGCGGGCGCGCACGCATGCGACCGCAAGAGGAGCAGCCACCGTGGTGCAAGGCAAGAAATCAGGCGGCGCGAAGCCGGCGCAGCGGGTCATCAAGAAGTATCCGAACCGCCGGCTCTACGACACCGAGACGTCCTCGTACATCACGCTGGCCGAAGTGAAGCAGTTGGTGATGGACAACGAGTCGTTCACGGTGCGCGACGCCAAGACGAACGACGACCTCACGCGCAGCATCCTGCTCCAGATCATCCTCGAGGAAGAGGCCGGCGGGCAGCCGATGTTCAGCGAACAGGCGCTCGCGAACCTCATCCGCATCTACGGCCATGCGGCGCAGGCGTTCATGGGCACGTACCTCGAGAAGAACGTGCAGGCGTTCATGGAGATCCAGCAGAAGCTCACGGAGCAGTCGAAAACGCTCTCGCCCGAGATGTGGTCGCAGTTCGTGAACATGCAGAACCCGATGAT
This sequence comes from Ramlibacter sp., assembly GCA_036561125.1. Lineage (GTDB taxonomy): Bacteria > Pseudomonadota > Gammaproteobacteria > Burkholderiales > Burkholderiaceae_C > Ramlibacter. The sequence goes on from DATBPW010000220.1 coordinate 6,603, forward strand.
GCAGGGCTACGTCGACCAGTCGAAGAAGATGTTTGATTCGCTGCAGGAACAGATGACCAAGCAGACCGAGCAGATGCTCGGTGCGTTCGGGATCAAGCGCTGAAGGTGTCATCCCGGCGCAGGCCGGGATCGTTGGCTGCAGTTTTTGGCATCACTTCGTTTTGTGCGGATGCCGCGCCAGGTCCACGGACGCCGGGCACCCCGATCACTCCATGTCCCCCGCCATTGCGACTCCCGTCGCAATGAGCTCCTCCTTTACTTCCGTGATCGGGGTGCCCGGCATCCGTGGACAGCGCACGCTCGTTGTGCACCACGCGTTGAGCACAACGGCTGTTTCCAGGCTCAGGCCGGTGGATGCCCTCCACCCGCAGGTAAAGGCGGAGCTCGTCATGCGTTGCGTAGGCAGCGCGTGACGGTGGGGGACACGGAGGGTGGAGGGCATCCGCCGGCCTGGGCCCGTCAACGAGGCGTGTCTGGGACAATAGAGGCCAATGACTGAAGTTCTCGACAAGAAAACCCCGACGGTGGGATTCGTCAGCCTCGGGTGCCCGAAGGCGCTGACGGATTCCGAATTGATCCTGACCCAGCTGAGCGCCGAAGGCTACGCCACGTCGAAGACCTTCGAAGGCGCGGACCTCGTCATCGTCAACACCTGCGGCTTCATCGACGATGCCGTGAAGGAAAGCCTCGACACCATCGGCGAGGCACTCGCGGAGAACGGCAAGGTGATCGTCACCGGCTGCCTCGGCGCGAAGGCGGATGCCGGCGGCAACGTCGTGCGGCAAGTGCATCCATCGGTGCTGGCGGTCACCGGCCCGCATGCGACGCAGGAAGTGATGGACGC
>DATBPW010000221.1:0-13570 GCA_036561125.1 Ramlibacter sp.
GCCGTTCAATGGTTGGAAACAGACATCAACCATCAAACGTCTGCGGCGCTGACGGCGCCGTGGCTCTCGTGAGCCGGGGAGTGAGGGAGATGCACGAAATCGGCCGCATTTCGCGGCCGAGGGACGTATTGTCGCAGATTACGGCGAAACCTGCCCGGAGGGCTTTTCCAGCCGCAGGAACCGCTCCTTGTAATACACCAGTTCGTCGATCGACTCCTGCACGTCCGCCAGCGCCGTATGCGCCTGCTGCTTCTTGAACGCGTTGAACACGTCGGGGCGCCAGCGGCGGGCGAGTTCCTTGAGCGTGCTCACGTCGAGGTTGCGGTAGTGGAAGAACTGCTCCAGGCGCGGCATGTACTTCACGAGGAAGCGGCGGTCCTGGCCGATCGTGTTGCCGCACATCGGCGACGAGTTCTTCGGCACGTAGCGGGCCATGAACTCGATGAGCTTCGCTTCCGCTTCCGCCTCGGTCGTGGTGGATGCCTTCACCTTCTCGATCAGGCCGCTCTTGCCGTGCGTGCCCTTGTTCCACGAATCCATCGCGTCGAGCTGCTCGTCGCTCTGGTGGATGACGAACACCGGCCCTTCCACGCGGACGGCGAGGTCCGGGCTGGTGACGATCACCGCGATCTCGATGAGCTTGTCGATCTCGGGGTCCAGGCCGGTCATCTCGCAATCGACCCACACCAGGTTGTCTTCGTGCTTGGCAAGGGGGGGCTGCGCGGCCGTCGTCGTCTCGGTCATGGGCGAGGATTGTCGCCGTAAACTGGCGGCCCGATGGTCCCTTCCCTCCTCATGACCCTGGCCTTCGCCGCCTTCCTGCTGGCCGGCCTGGCCACCCGCTTCTGGCTCGCCACGCGGCAGGTGCGCCACGTCGCGCTGAATCGCGCTGAAGTGCCGGCGGCCTTTCGCGAACGGATCGCGCTGGATGCGCACCGCAAGGCCGCGGAGTACACGATCGCCAAGACGCGCTTCGGCATGCTCGAGATGGCGTTCGCCGCGGCCGCGCTGCTCGGCTGGACACTGCTCGGCGGGCTCGACCTGCTCAACCGCGCGCTCGTCGGCATGCTCGGCGCCGGCATGGCGCAGCAGATCGCGCTGGTCGTCGCGTTCGCGCTGATCAGTGGTGCGGTCGACCTGCCGTTCACGCTGTACTCGACCTTCGTCATCGAAGAGCGCTTCGGCTTCAACAAGATGACTTTTCGCCTGTGGCTCATCGATGCGATGAAGGGCGTGCTGCTCGGCGCAGCGCTCGGCTTGCCGCTGCTGGCGGTCGTGCTGTGGCTCATGCACGCGGGCGGTTCGCTGTGGTGGGCCTACGCGTGGGCGATCTTCGTCGCCTTCCAGCTGTTCGTGATGTGGATCGCGCCGCGGTTCATCCTGCCGCTGTTCAACAAGTTCACGCCCTTGCAGGACGAAGTGCTGCGCGAGCGCGTGACGAAGCTGATGGAGCGCTGCGGCTTCGCCGCCCAAGGGCTGTTCGTCATGGACGGCAGCCGGCGCAGCGCACATGCCAACGCGTTCTTCACCGGCTTCGGCTCGAACAAGCGCGTGGTGTTCTTCGACACGCTGCTCGCGCAGCTCACGCACGGCGAGATGGAAGCCGTGCTCGCGCACGAGCTGGGCCACTTCAAGCGCCGGCACATCGCCAAGCGCATGGCCGCCGGCTTCGCGATTTCGCTCGCGGGGTTCGCCGTGCTCGGCTGGCTGTCGCAGCAGGTCTGGTTCTACACGGGGCTCGGCGTGCGGCCCAACCTCGCGGGGTCGAACGATGCGCTCGCGCTGCTGCTGTTCATGCTGGCGGTGCCGGTGTTCTCGTTCTTCGTGTCGCCGCTCGGCTCGATGATCTCGCGCAAGCACGAATTCGAGGCCGATGCCTACGCGATGGAGCACGCGAACGGGCGCGAGCTCGCCGCGGCGCTGCTCAAGCTGTACGAGGACAACGCCTCCACGCTCACGCCCGACCCGGTGTACGTGACGTTCTACTACTCGCACCCGCCGGCGTCCGAGCGGCTGGCGCGCATGGCGGCCGCGTGACGGCGACGCGGCCCGGGCTCGTCGTCGCGAGCCATGGGCGCCACTGCCTGGTCGAGACGCCCGAGGGCGCGCGCGTGATCTGCCATCCGCGCGGCAAGCGCAGCGAAGTGGTGGTCGGCGACCGCGTGCAGTGGCGCGAGTCGCACGACGAAGGAACGATCGAGCGGGTCGACGAGCGCCGCAACCTGTTCTACCGGCAGGATGAAGTGCGCACGAAGTCGTTCGCCGCGAACCTCGACCAGGTGCTGATCCTGATCGCCGCCGAGCCGGAGTTCTCCGAGCACCAGCTCGCGCGCGCGCTGATCGCCGCCTCGGCCGCGCACATCGACGCATTCATCGCCCTGAACAAGAGCGACCTCGTCGAATCGTTCGAGCGCGCGTGGTTGCGCCTGCTGCCCTACCAGCGCATGCATTACGGCGTGATGCCGCTGTCGCTCAAGCAGTCGCGCGACGTCGACCGCGCGAAGCTGCTGGGCCCCCTGCGCGGCAAGACGACGCTCGTGCTCGGGCCGTCGGGCGCCGGCAAGAGCACGCTCGTCAACCTGCTCGTGCCCGGCGCGACGGCGCAGACCGGCGAGATCTCGCAGGCCCTCAACTCGGGGCGGCACACGACGACGAGCACCACGTGGTACTGGGTCGATAGCGAGCGGACGACGGCGCTCATCGATTCGCCCGGCTTCCAGGAATTCGGCCTGAACCAGGTCGAGCCCGCGCGGCTGGCCGAATGCATGCCCGACCTGCGTTCGCACCTCGGGCACTGCCGCTTCTACAACTGCACGCACCTGCACGAGCCCGGCTGCAGCGTGATCGAGGCCGTCGGCGAATCGCCCCAAGGCATCACACCTTCGCGGTATCGCATCTACAAGGACCTGTTCGAGGAACTGTCGCGGGCGCGGTTCTGAGCGTCGCGCTGCGTCAGGAACTGGTTCAACCCGCGGCCGATGCGGTTCGATGCTTCGTCGGACACATGGTCGGCGAAGCTGTAGAGGATCGTGCCCTTGCCGTCCTGCGACCCGCACACGCGCCGCGCCATGTCGCACAGGTAGGGCGCCTGGTCGAAAAGCGTGATGCGATCGGGGGCGATCTTGCGGACCGCGTCGAGCAGCTTGAGATATTGCGCGGCGAGCTGGCGCTGCCTGTCGAGCGAAATCTCGCAGCGCGGGTCGGCGTGGCCGATCGCAAGGAAGTTGCCGATCTTGCCGTGCCATGTCACGCGCGCGTCGGCGAGACAGAGTTTCGGGTCGGGCAATGTCGGGTGGTCGATCACCAGCACGACCTTCTTGCCGGCGTCGACGAGGCGCTTGACGAAGCGGCTGACGCCGTCGTACGCCTGCGGGTAGTAGGGACTCGAGGGCAGGCCGTCGATGTCGGACACCGTCCCGAGATGGAACAACGAGCGGGTCGCTGCGACGACGACGACCGTCTGCACGTTGGGGTTCCTCGCGACGGCGTCGAGCGCGGCCTCGGACTGGGCCTTGTACGTCGAATAGCGGTCCCAGTCGGACACCACCGGTTCGACCACGCCTTGTGCGTCCGCGCCGCCGATGAACATCCAGCGCCCGTCGTCCGTGCTGGTCCGCACGAGCCCGCGAAAGACCGAGTCGGCCTTGCTGTCGCCGAGAAGCGCGAAACGCTCGGGCCCGCGCTTGTCTCGCGTGCAGTGCGCGAAGATCTTCGCCTGCGCCGGCGGCAGCGGGCACGCCACCAGCCACGGGAGAACATCCGTCGTGTACGGCCCGACGCGCGCCGGCCATGTCGGGTCGCGTGAGTTGACTTCACGCGACGGCACGCCTTGCGCGAACAGCAGCGCGAGCCCCAGCCCTGCTGCGCACGCCATCACCGCGGCGGCGGCGATCGCCTTCGTCCCGCCGCGCGCGCCGCGCCGCACCGGCCGTTCGACGAGCTCGTACGTGAGCCATGCGAGCACCAGCGAGACGGCGAACAGCACCGCACCGCGCCCGGGCGTGACCGGCGCGTCGTTGTTCGCGATGCGCAGGAACGACAGCAGCGGCCAGTGCCACAGGTACAGCGGATAGCTGATGAGCCCGATCGCCACCATTGCCTTGCGCGCGAGGAACGCGCGATTGACCCAGCCCTGCGATCCCGCCGACAACAGCAGGAACGTCGCCGCGACCGGCACGAGCGCACGCCAGCCGGGAAACGGCGCGCCCGCCCGGATCACGAAGCCGCTCGCGACGAGCAGCACGAGCCCCGCCAGCGACCGGATGTCCGCACCGCGCGCCGACCGCGCAGCCCACTGCGGATGCAGCGCGAGCGCGGCGCCGGCCATCAGTTCCCAGAAGCGGAACTGCGGCAGGTAGAACGCAGCAGCCGCATGCGCGGGCGTGTACACCCCACACGCCACGAGCGATGCCGCGAACACCGCGATGACGGTGAGGAAGCGCGAGACGCGCGTGCGGCACACGTACGCGATCACGAGCGGCCACACGATGTAGAACTGCTCCTCGACGCCGAGGCTCCACAGGTGCAGCAGCGGCTTGGTCTCGGCGGCCGGGTCGAAGTAGCCGGTCTCCGACCACAGCACGATGTTCATCACGAAGCCCGCGCCCGCCGCGATGTGCTTGCCGAGCAGGAGGTACTCTTCGTAATACAGCACAGCCCAGCCGATCGCGGCGCAGGCGAGCAGCACGATGACGAGCGCGGGAAAGATGCGGCGGATGCGCCGCGAGTAGAAATCGGCGATCGAGAAGCGCCCTGCTTCCACCGCGCCCGTGATGATCCCGGTGATGAGGTAGCCAGAGATCACGAAGAACACATCCACGCCGGCGAACCCCGCGGGCACCCATTGCGGGAAGTAGTGGTAGCCGATGACCGCGAGGACGGCGACGGCGCGCAGCCCATCGACATCGGCGCGATAGGCGGGAGCGTGGGATTCGCGCATCGCGCGTTGGTCAGCCCAGCAGGCGCGCGAGCGTGAGCAGCGCCAGCAGGACCATCCAGAGCACCACGGAACGCCACACGAGACCGACGATGCTGCGCAGGTGGCCCACCTCGGCCTCGCGCCCCGGTGTGCTTTCGGTGCCTTCCAGGACGCGCGCGCCGTCGACCGCGAACGTTTGCGAGGTGTTGGGCGCGAACGCGGGAGGCAGCGCCTCGCCGCCGAGCCTCACGCCGACCGCGCCCGACGTGGCGGCGAGGATCACGCCGTCGTTGTCGTTGGGAAAGCGCTGCGCGTAGTTGCGCCAGCAGTCGACCGCGTCCTCGAAGCTGCCGACCACCGCGAACGCCAGCGCCGTCATTCGCGCGGGCGCCCAGTCGATCACCTGCCACGCCGAGGCGGCCGCGTCCTGCAACGCGGCGCTCGACGGATGGGCCTGCGTGCGCGCGCGATGCTTCCAGTAGCGCGAGACGAATTCGCTCATGCGATAGAACACGGCCCCGCCCGCGCCGAAGCCGAGCGCGGCCGGCACGCAATACCACGCGAGCACGCCGAAGACGTGACGGTGCGCCGCCAGCACCGAATACTCGATCACGTGCCGCACGATCTCGCTGCGCGGCAGCTCGCTCGCATCGACCTGCTGCCACTGCGCCAGCAGTTCGCGCGCCCGCTGCTCGTCGCCGGCGTCGAGCGCGTCGCGGATGTCGGTGAAGTGGAAACTGAACTGCCGGAACCCGAGCGTCACGTACAGCACCGCGACGCTCCACACCAGCGCGACCGGCCAGCCCACGAAATACACGAGCAGCCAGTGAATGGCCGTCACCGCGACCGTCGGCACGAACACCGCCAGCGCCCACGTCACCCAGCCGTGCTGCGGCCGGCCGGCATCGAAATTCGTGCTGGTCCAGCGCGCCCACGCCCGCAACAGCGCATGGATCGGGTTCTGGCGGGCCAGCGGCCGCACCTGCTCGATCAGGAACGCGAACAGGATGGCGAAGAACGACATGCGGCGATCATAAAAGCATGTCAAGCGACGAGGAACCGGTACAGGTTGCGCAGCATCCCCGCCGTTGCGCCCCAGATGAAGCGCTGCGTGGCGCCGTCCATGTAAGGCATCGAGAACCACTCGCGGCGGAAGCCCTCGGTCCGGATTTCGTGACGGCGGTGGTGCGCGGGATTCATCAGGAAGGCGAGCGGCACCTCGAAGACGTCGGCGACTTCGTGCGGGTTCGCCTGCAGCCGCAGCGCCGGGGCCACCAGCGACACGACCGGCGTGACGATGAAGCGCGTGCCCGTCGTGTAGGTGGGGAGCATGCCCAGCACCTGCACGTGCGCCGGGTCGAGGCCGATCTCTTCTTGCGCCTCGCGCAGCGCCGTGTGCGCCGCATCGCGATCGGTGGCGTCGCGCTTGCCGCCGGGGAACGCGACCTGGCCCGAGTGCGTGGACAGGTGCGTCGTGCGCTCGGTGAGCACGATCGTCGGCTCGTCGCGCATGATGATCCCCACCAGCACCGAGGCATGCGCGGGCGGCCGGTCGGCGAAGCGCGGCTCGGACCGCAGTTCGGGCTGCCAATCCGGCGGTGACGCGAAGCGGGCGCGCAGCGCGGCGGGCGTGAGCTCGCGCGCATCGACGGCCGGCAGGTGCGAGTCGATCCCGGCCACGGGCACTTCGCGCGGGTCGAAGTGCGGCAGCTTCGACAGCGGCACGTAGGTGTCGGGCAGCGGATCGGTGGGGTCGTCGGCCATGCGGGTCATGAAAGCAGAAACCGCCGCAGCGTGGGCGCTGGCGGCGGCTTCGCGGCGAAGGAGCTGCTCCGCTTATTCGGCGGCAGGGGCCTTCTGGTGGTGCGCCAGCTTTTCCTTGATGCGGGCGGACTTGCCGGAGCGCTCGCGCAGGTAGTACAGCTTGGCGCGGCGCACGTCGCCGCGGCGCTTGACCTCGATGCCGGCGATCAGCGGGCTGTACGTCTGGAACGTGCGCTCGACGCCTTCGCCGCTGGAGATCTTGCGCACGGTGAACGCGCTGTTCAGGCCGCGATTGCGCTTGGCGATCACCACGCCTTCGTAGGCCTGGGCGCGCTTGCGCGTGCCTTCGACCACGTTCACCGACACGATGACCGTGTCGCCGGGCGCGAAGTCGGGGATGTTCTTGCCCAGGCGGGCGATTTCCTCTTGTTCGAGGGTCTGGACGATGTTCATTGTTGCCTTCTTGTCGATCGTGCCCGCGCTACGCGAATGGCGGCTTCTCAGGACGCATCTTTCAGACGCATGTCTCGGACGCAAATCTCAGGATGCCGCGGCCGGGCAGAGGATCAGGAAGCCGGCGATTATAGCAAGGCGGCGAGAAACGCCTCATCCGCGGGCGTGAGCCGCCCCGCAGCCCGGGCCGAGGCGACCAGGTCGGGCCGCCGCCGGGCGGTGAGCTCCAGCCGGCGCTCGCGGCGCCAGCGCTCGATCTGCGCATGATGGCCCGACAGCAGCGCCGCGGGCACCTTTTCGCCTTGCCACTCTTCGGGCCGGGTGTAGTGCGGGCAATCGAGCAGGCCGTCGAGCGCCGGATGGAAGCTGTCGAATTGGGGGCTGTCGGCGTCGCCGAGGACCCCCGGCTGCAGGCGCGCGACCGCATCAAGCAGCGCCATCGCCGCGATCTCGCCGCCCGAAAGCACGAAGTCGCCCAGGCTCAGCTGCACGTCGACGTACTTGTCGATGAAGCGCTGGTCCACGCCCTCGTACCGGCCGCACAGCAGGATCGCACCCTCGCTCGCGGACCACGCATCGACCTGCGCATGGTCCAGCCTTGCGCCCACCGGCGAGAACAGCACCACGGGCGCGCGATCGCCGCGGTCGGCCCGGATCGCCTCGACGCAGCGCGCCAGCGGCTGCGCCAGCATGACCATGCCCGGCCCGCCGCCGAAGGGCCGGTCGTCCACGCGCCGGTAGTTGCCGTCGGCGAAATCGCGCGGGTTGGCCAGCCGCACGTCGACCTGCTTCGACTCGTAGGCGCGCCGCGTCACGCCGCTTTCAAGGAAGGGCGCGAACAGTTCCGGGAACAACGTGACGACGTCGAAGCGCATGGAGTTGATTTGGAGCAAGTTGCCCGGGCAGGGCTTGCTTCAGATTGTGGCCCAACACCAAGGAGCAAGAGATGTCCCCGCCCGTGATGGACGCCACCTTTGGCTCGCCGCTTGCGGCAGCGCCCGTCCCCAAATACCTCGACCAGGTCTACTGGTGGGCCTACGTCCACCCGAAGGCGGTGCAGGTGTTCGAGCGCGACTGGCTCGTCAACGCCATCCTGTTCGGCAACTACGCGCGCCTGCGCGACGCGGCGCTGGCCGAACTCGGCGAGACGGTGCACGGCCGCACGCTGCAAGTCGCCTGCGTCTACGGCAACCTCACGCCGAAGCTGGTTGCGCGCCTGGCGCCCGACGCAGCCCTCGACGTGCTCGACGTGCTGCCGGTGCAATTGAAGAACCTCTCGCGCAAGCTCGAGCCCGCGGAAAAGCGCGTGTCGCTGGTCCAGGGCGATTCGTCCTCGCTCGCCTTTGCCGACGCGAGCTACGACCAGGTGCTGCTGTTCTTCCTGCTGCACGAGCAACCGGAAAGCGTGCGCCGTGCGACGCTGGCCGAGGCCCTGCGCGTGGTCAAGCCGGGCGGCAAGGTCGTCATCGTCGAATACCACCGGCCGGTGGCCTGGCATCCGCTGCGCCCGCTGATGCGCGCGATCTTCAAGCACCTCGAACCGTACGCGATCGACCTGTGGCACCGGCCCGTCGAGGCGTTCCTGCCCGCGGGCGTGCAGGTGGAAACGGCATCGAAGAAAAGCTGGTTCGGCGGCCTGTACGAAAAGCTCGTGCTCGTGAGGAAATGATGGAAACGTTCCGCGCGGACATCGCGATCGTCGGGGCGGGCGGCGCCGGCTTGCGCGCCGCCATCGCGGCGGCCGAGGCCGACCCGAAGCTCACGATCGCGCTGGTGTCCAAGGTGTACCCGATGCGCAGCCACACCGTGGCGGCCGAAGGCGGCGCGGCGGCCGTCACGCAAGCGCACGATTCGCTCGAAGCCCACTTCCACGACACCGTGGCCGGCGGCGACTGGCTGTGCGAGCAGGACGTGGTCGAGGACTTCGTCGCGCAGGCGCACGACCAGCTCGTGCAGATGGAGCACTGGGGCTGCCCGTGGAGCCGCAAGGTCGACGGCCACGTCAACGTGCGCGCCTTCGGCGGCATGAAGATCGAGCGCACGTGGTTTGCCGCGGACCGCACCGGCTTCCACATGCTGCACACGCTGTTCCAGACGTCGATGAAGTACCCGTCGATCAGGCGGTTCGACGAGCACTTCTGCGCCGACCTCATCGTGGTCGACGGCCAGGTGCGCGGCGTGCTCACGATCGACGTCGCGACCGGCGACTGGACCGTGATCGAAGCCAAGTCCGTGATCATCGCCACCGGCGGCGCGGGCCGCGTGTTCCGCGAGAACACCAACGGCGGCATCGTCACCGGCGACGGCATGGCGCTCGCGTATCGCCACGGCGTGCCGCTGCGCGACATGGAATTCGTGCAATACCACCCGACGTGCATGCCGGTCACCGGCCTGCTCTTCACCGAGGCGTGCCGCGGCGAAGGCGGCTTCCTCACCAACAAGGACGGCTACCGCTTCCTGCAGGACTACGGCCTGGGCCCGCCCGCGGACCAGCCCCGCAACAAGTACATGGAGCTCGGCCCGCGCGATCGCCTGTCGCAGGCGTACTGGCACGAGAAGCAGAAGGGCCGCACGCTGTCCGACCCGCGCTGGGGCCACTTCGTGAACCTCGACCTGCGCCACCTCGGCGAAGCCAAATTGCGCGAGCGCCTGCCGCAGATTTACGAGCTCGCCCTGCACTACCTCGGTGTCGACCCCGCGAAGGAACCGATCCCCGTGCTGCCCGCCGTGCACTACACGATGGGCGGCATCGTGGCCGACGGCCGCACGGCCGCGCCGATGCGCGGCCTGTACTCGGTCGGCGAATGCTCGAGCGTGGGCATCCACGGCGCGAACCGGCTCGGGTCCAACTCGCTGACCGAACTCGTCGTGTTCGGCAAGATCGCCGGCGAGGAAGCTGCGCGATTCGCCTACGACGTGATGCCCGCGGGCGCCGCATTCGACGCCGCTGCGCGCGACGCGATCCGCGCTGCCGAAGCGCAGGCGACGTCGCGCGGCGAAGAACGCCTGGCCACCTTGCGCCGCGAGATGGCGCAATCGATGGAAGACGGCTGCGGCATCTACCGCACGGAGTCGACGATGCGTGCCACGTGCGACAAGCTCGCCGAGCTGAAGGACCGCTACCAGCGGCTGCGCCTCGAAGACAGCTCGCGCGCATGGAACACCGAACGCATGGCGGCACTGGAACTGGGCTACCTGCTCGACGTGGCGCAGGCGATGGCGCACTCGGCACTGGAGCGCCGCGAATCGCGCGGCTCGCACCAGCGGCTCGACGGCTACACCGAGCGCGACGATGCGAACTACCTGAAGCACAGCCTCGCGACGTACCGCGCGGGCGATGCGCCTGCGATTTCCTACGGGCCCGTGAAGATCACGAGCTCCCCACCCGGTGAGCGCGTGTACGGCGCCGCCGGCGAAGCCGCGGATGCTCAGCGGCATGCGAAGGAGGCGGCCCATGCGTGAGCCCCCGAAGATGGTCGAAGTGCAAGTGCTGCGCTACCGGCCCGAAAACGAGGCCGAGCCCACGTGGCAAAGCTTCATGGTCCCCTACTCCGAGGACATGTCGGTGCTGCAGGCGCTGCAGCACATCAAGGACGAGATGGACGGCACGCTCAGCTTCCGCTGGTCGTGCCGCATGGCGATCTGCGGCAGCTGCGGGATGATGGTCAACGGCAAGCCGCACCTGTCGTGCCAGACGTTCATCCGCGAGTTCCTGCCCGGGCCGGTGAAGATCGAAGCGCTGTCGCATTTCCCGATCGTGCGCGACCTGATGGTGGACGTGGAGACGTTCATCGCGAAGCTCGAAAGCGTGAAGCCGTGGCTCATCCCGCGCGAAGAGCGCGCGCTGGCGCAAGGCGAATACCTGCAGACGCCGGAGCAGATGGCGCAGTTCGAGCAGTTCAGCGGCTGCATCAACTGCATGCTGTGCTACGCGGCCTGCCCGCAGTTCGGGCTGGACAACGAATTCCTCGGGCCCGGCGTGCTGGCGCTGCTGCATCGCTACAACGCGGACTCGCGCGACGGCGGCAAGGCGGAGCGCATGCCGATGCTGTCCGCGCAGGAAGGCGTGTGGAGTTGCACCGCGGTGGGCTACTGCTCGCAGGTGTGCCCCAAGGAAGTCGATCCCGCCAACGCCGTCAACCAGAACAAGGTGAACAGTGCCCTCGACTACTTCATCCGCTTCGTTTCGCCGAGGGGCAAGCACCATGGCTGACGGCACCCGCGGCTACGTGCGCCCGATGCGCGCCTGGTGGAAGCGCGACCCGTACTTCGCGGCCTACATGGCGCGCGAACTCACCGCGTTCGCGGTGCTGGCCTACTCGATCGTCCTCGCCGTCGGCTTGCTGCGCCTGTCGCAGGGCGAGGCGGCGTGGAACGGCTGGCTGGCCGCCGTGCGCTCCCCGTTCGGCTGGCTGCTGCACGCGATCTTCCTCGTGAGCTTCCTCGTGCACAGCAAGAGCTGGTTCGAGATCATGCCCAAGACGATGCCGATGATGTTCATGCAAGGCAAGCGCGTGCCCGGCGCGCGCATCACGCAGGCCGGCTTCGTGCTGGCTGTGGTGTGCACGATCGCGCTGCTCGTCGTCGCGAAACAGGTGCTGTCATGACGCGCTCGCATGCACCGATCTTCTGGCTGCTGTTCGGCGCGGGCGGCATGCTCGCCGCGCTGTTCGGCCCGGCGCTCGTGGTCGTCACCGGCTGGATGGATTTGCCCTCGTACGCGAGCGTGCACGCCGTCGTGCACTCGATCATCGGCAAGCTGTTCCTGTTCTTCGCCGTGGCGCTGTTCGCGTGGCACGCCGCGCACCGCATCCTGTGCAGCCTGCACGACGTGGGCATCCACAAGGGACTCGGCGCGAAGCTGTGCTGCTACGGTGTGGCGGGCGCAATCTCGGTCGCCGCCGCGGTGGCGCTCGCCGGCATCTAGTAATCGGGCTGCCAGTCCACGGTGATCCGTTTCGCCGCGAGATCGACGTCGTCGACATAGGCCGCGACGAACGGGATCATCCGCTCGGCCGGCTTGCCGCCCTCTTCGTATTCGAGCACGAGCACCGTCTGCGGGCCCGTGGCCATCAAATCGCTCACGCGACCGAGCGCGAACCCTTCGCGATTGACGACATCGAGGCCGATCAGGTCGACCCAGTAATACTCGCCCTCGCCCGCCGTGGGAAAGCTCGAGCGCGGCACGAAGATGCGCGCGCCCTTGAGCACTTCGGCCGCGCCGCGATCGTCGACGTCGTGCGCGGACGCGACGATCGAGTCTGAATGTTCCTTGACATCGCGGATGCGCAGCAGCGCGGTCCCGGCGAAAGCGGGCGCGCCGCGCTCGCCGGCCTGCAACAGCCAGCGGCGCGAAGAAAAAAGCGCTTCCGGGGAAGCGCTGTGGGAAATGACCTTGAACCAGCCCTTGACGCCCCACGCATCGGCGATGCGCCCGACCTCGATGGCGTCGGCGGGGAGCGGGGCCGCCTCGAGCCCGGCCGGCAGTTCGGCGGGGAGGCGCGGCGGCATCGGGCTTACGCGGCCGCCGGGGCCTTCGAAGCGGCTTGCTTGATCAGGCGCTCGACGGTGGGCGACGCTTGCGCGCCGACACCGCGCCAGTACGTCAGGCGGTCCTGCGCGATGCGGATGCTTTCTTCCTTGTCGGTCGCGATCGGGTTGTAGAACCCGATGCGCTCGATGAAGCGCCCGTCGCGGCGGATGCGCTTGTCGGCGACGACGATGTTGAAGAACGGGCGGGCCTTGGCACCGCCGCGTGCGAGTCGGATCACGACCATTGCTTGTATCCTTGGGTGGACTTCCACGTTCCAGCGTTGAGACACGCGCTATTGGCCACCCGGCCAGCGACACGCTGGGAAAGCCTGCGAGTATAACCTTTTCAGCCGACATGAGTTCGATCCGCCCCAGCCGCGACGCGGACATCCCCGCGATCGCCGCGATCTATTCGCATCACGTGCTGAACGGCACAGGCACTTTCGAGACGACTCCGCCCACCGAAGACGAAATGAAATCGCGGCGCGCCGACGTGCTCGCCAAGGGGCTGCCCTACCTCGTCATGGAGGACGCAGGCCGCGTGATCGGCTACGCGTACTGCGTGCCGTTCCGCCCGCGCCCGGCCTACCGCTTCTGCGTCGAGGATTCGATCTACATGCACCCCGAAGCAGCGGGCAAGGGCCTCGGCAAGCAATTGCTCGCCGAAACAGTCAGGCAGGCTGAAGCGCTGGGCATGCGCAAGCTCATCGCGGTGATCGGCGATTCGGGCAACGCGGGCTCGATCGGCGTCCACCGTGCGCTCGGCTTCACGCATGCGGGCACGATCCAGTCGTGCGGCTGGAAGTTCGGGCGGTGGCTCGACATCGTGATCATGGAAAGGGCCGTCGGCGCGGGCAACGCCACAGCGCCCCAGGACAACCAATGAAATACAAGAACAAGACG
>DATBPW010000222.1:0-3638 GCA_036561125.1 Ramlibacter sp.
TCGGCCCGATCGCGGACGAGCACACGCTGGTGATGACGGCGTCCGACGCCACGCACACCTCGTATGGCTGCGGCGCGCTGTCGCGGCTCACCTTCTTCGGCCGCGCCGTGTTCGACCAGCAGTTGCACCGGACGCATTCACTGGAAGATGCGTTCAAGGCGGCCGTGCCGCAGATCCGCAAGCGCGAAGAGAGCGTCGGCAAGGACGACGGCTTCTCCGACCCGCAGATCCTCGTCGGCGACAAGATCCGGCCGGTGCTGCGCGAACTGGAACAGCGGCTGGACGCGCATTGAAACGCCACCCCGGCGCAGGCCGGGTCGTTGGCGATGAAGTGCGCGCGCCTAATCCACGCGTAACGACCCCGGCCTGCGCCGGGGTGACAATGCCATGATGAACTCCCCCTGGCAGCTCGGCTGGCGCACGCTGTGGCGCGACCTGCGCGCGGGCGAGCTGCGCCTGTTGATCGTCGCGGTGACACTGGCCGTGGCCGCGCTCACGGCCGTGGGATTCTTCGCGGACCGCCTGCAGGGCGGCCTCGCGCGCGACGCGCGGCAACTGCTCGGCGGCGACGCGGTGGTCGCGAGCGACAACCCCACGCCGCCTTCGATCGTCGACAAGGCGCGCGAACTCGGCTTGACCGCGATCACCACCGAGACCTTCCCGACGATGGCGCGCGCGACCGATGCGAAAGGCGGCGCCGCGCGGCTCGTCGCGCTCAAGGCCGTGCCACGCGGCTATCCGTTGCGCGGCCAACTGAGCACCGCGACGCGTTTCGAAGCCGAAGGCGAGCCCACGCGCGACGTGCCCGCGCGCGGCGAAGCGTGGGTCGATGCGCCGCTGCTCGAAGCGCTCAACCTCGACATGGGCGACGAGATCCTGCTCGGCGACACGCACCTGCGCATCGCGCGCATCATCACGCTCGAGCCCGATCGCGGCGCGGGGTTCCTCAGTTTCGCGCCGCGCGTGATGATCAACGACGCCGACCTGCCCGCGAGCCACTTGATCCAGCCCGCGAGCCGCGTCACCTATCGCTTTGCCGTCGCGGGCAACGACAAGGCGGTGAACCAGTTCGCGGCATGGGCCGATGCGCAGTCGAAGCGCGCCGAAGTTCGCGGCGTGCGCGTCGAGTCGTTCGAGGCCGGGCGTCCCGAGATGCGGCAGACGCTCGACCGCGCGGGCAAGTTCCTCAATCTCGTGGCGCTGCTTGCGGCGTTGCTCAGTGCCGTCGCGGTGGCGCTCGCGGCGCGCGGTTTCGCGTCGCGCCATCTCGACGACTGCGCGATGCTGCGCGTGCTCGGGCAGGGCCAGCGCACGATCGAATGGGCGTACACGATCGAATTTGGGATCGTCGGCCTTGCCGCGAGCATCGCGGGCGTACTGCTCGGCTTCGCCGTGCACTTCGTCTTCCTGCGCATCCTTTCGGGCCTCGTGTCGTCTTCGCTGCCGCCGCCCGGCCCGTGGCCGGCCCTCTTCGGCCTGGGGATGGGCCTGACGCTGCTCTTCGCGTTCGGCTTGCCGCCCGTGCTGCAACTCGCGCACGTGCCGCCGCTGCGCGTGATCCGGCGCGACGTCGGCAACCTCAAGCCGGCGTCGTTGCTCGTGCTGGGTATCGGCGTCGTCGGCTTCGCGGCGCTGCTGCTCGGCGCGAGCAGCGACCTCAAGCTCGGCGGCATCGCTGTCGGTGGTTTTGCGGGCGCCGTCGTGCTGTTCGCCGCGCTCGGCTGGGCCGCGGTGAAGCTGCTGCGGATGCTCGTGAACGAATCGACCGCGCCGCGCTGGCTCGTGCTCGCCACGCGCCAGATCTCCGCACGCCCGGTGTATGCAGTGGTGCAGATCAGCGCGCTCGCCGTGGGACTGCTCGCGCTCGTGCTGCTCGTGCTGCTGCGCACGGACCTGATTTCCAGCTGGCGCCAGGCGACGCCGCCCGACGCGCCGAACCGCTTCGTGATCAACGTGATGCCCGAGCAGGCGAGCGACTTCCAGCGCGTGCTGCGCGACGCCGGCGTGCGCAACTACGATTGGTTCCCCATGATCCGCGGGCGGCTCATCGCGGTGAACGGCAAGCCGGTGACGCCCGACGAATACCCGGACGAGCGCGCGCAGCGGCTGGTCGACCGCGAGTTCAACCTGTCGCACGCCGCGGCCCGGCCTGCGCACAACACCATCGTCGCCGGACGCTGGCGCGACAACGAGGCGGATGCGGTGAGTGTCGAAGACGGGATCGCGAAGACGCTGGGGCTGAAGCTCGGCGACACGCTGCGCTTCGACATCGGCGGCATCCAGAAGGATGCGAAGGTCACGTCGCTGCGCAAGGTGGACTGGGGCTCGATGCGCGCCAACTTCTTCGTGATCTACCCGGTCGACTTGATGAACGACGTGCCCGCCACTTACATGGGCGCGTTTCGCGCGCCGCAGCGCCGCGGCTTCGACAGCGAGCTCGTCAAGCGCTTCCCGAACATCACCGAGGTCGACACGTCGGCCATGATCAACCAGGTCCAGGCGGTGCTCGACAAGGTGATCGGCGCCGTCGAATTCCTGTTCGGTTTCACGCTGGCGGCGGGTGTCGTCGTGCTGTTCGCGGCGGTGACGGCAACGCGCGAGGAACGTGCGCGCGAATATGCCGTCATGCGCGCGGTCGGTGCCAGCAGCAAGCTGCTGGGCCAGGTGCAGCGCGCCGAACTCGCGGGCGTCGGGCTGCTCGCCGGCTTCCTCGCGAGCATCGTGGCCGCCGGGGTGGGGTGGGCGCTCGCGCGCTACGCGTTCGAATTCGAGTGGACCGCGTCGGCCTGGGTGCCGCTCTTCGGCGCGCTCGCCGGTGCCGCACTGGCGCTGGCTGCAGGATGGTGGGGGTTGCGCGAGGTGCTGCACCGGCCGGTGATCGAAACCCTGCGCCGCGCGGCGGAGTGACAATCGGCGGATGTCGTCCCCTTTCGAAATCATCGGCGGCGAAGACAAGGTCAAGGCGCTGGTCGAGCGCTTCTACGACCTGATGGACCTCGAGCCCGCGTACGCGGACCTGCGCCGCGCGCACGGAACCGACCTCGCCCGTGCGCGGCAGAACCTGTTCTGGTTCCTGTGCGGCTGGCTCGGCGGGCCGCCGCATTACGAGAGCCGCTTCGGCCACCCGCGCCTGCGCGCGCGTCACCTGCCGTTCGTCATCGGCACGAAGGAGCGCGACCAATGGCTCGCGTGCATGGACCAGGCGATGGGCGAAGTCGGCGTCGACGAGAGTCTGCGAGAGAAACTGCGCGAGAGCTTTTTCCAGACGGCGGACTGGATGCGGAACACTCCTGGTTGAGCGTGTCGCGTAGAGTTTGAGCGAGTGGCGGGCCCAGGCCGGAGGATGCCCTCCACCCTCCGTGTCCCCCACCGATGAAGGCGGCCTGCGCCGCCTTCATCGAGTTCCTCCTTTACCTGCGGGTGGAGGGCATCCTCCGGCCTGAGCCTAGGCACGCTTGTCGTGTTCAGCGATGCACAACGCCCGTGCCCAAGTCCCCGGATGCCGGGTGCCCCGATCACGGAAGTAAAGGAGGAGCTCGTCGTTGCCGTTCAGCCAACGACGGCGGAGGACATGGAGTGATCGGGGTACCCGGCGTCCGGGGACTGAGGCGCGATGCCCGCAAGTTGAAGTGATGGCA
>DATBPW010000223.1:0-8003 GCA_036561125.1 Ramlibacter sp.
CGAAGGCGGCGCGGCCATGGGCACCCTGGTGCCGCCGGTGATGAGCGTCGCGAACGGCCGCAAGAGCGCGGACTTCAGTGCGCCCGGCACGTTCGGCTTCTGGTGCCGCAAGCCCTATCCGGTGCCGGGGTTGCGTCCCCATCCGCGCAACGTGGTGCCCTACAACATCACCGACCCGCACTTCGCGATCGCCGCGGTGAGTGTGCCCGGCGCGTCGAGCAACGGCGTCGTATTCCAGGCATCGAGCGCGGACGGCGGCTATGCAACGGAGCTCGGCTTCGTCGCGGGCCGCCCGCAAGCGAGGTGGATCGATTCGGCGGGCAACTCGGTGGTGCTGCCCGCCCCGGACGCGGCCGCGCCGAACGCGCCGATCGTGATGTCGCTCACCTCGACGCCGGGGGCGCAGCAACTGCGGTTGAATTCGTCGCTGGCCGGCACGGGCGCGGCCACATTCGCGGCTTCGCTGTACGGCAACGACCAGTTGCTGCTCGGCTCCGGGTTCACGAGCTTCTTCCCGCGCGACGGTTTCGGCGGCAACCTCTATGCGGCGATCACGGGCCGCGGTGTGCCCAGCGCCGCCGAACTGCAGGTGCTCGAACGCTACCTCGGGGCGATTGCGGGCGCCTGAGCTTCGTCCCCACGGCGGCGGGGCGATTGGCCTCGTGCGACCATCGGCGCATGCCCTTGTCGCACCTGCTGTTCGCGCTCGCCGTCGTCTTCATCTGGGGCACGAACTTCGTCGTAATCAAGTGGGGGCTGGCCGAATTCCCGCCCTTCCTGTTCGCGTCGCTGAGGTTCCTGCTGTGCGTGCTGCCGTGGATCTTCTTCGTGCGCAAGCCGCGTGTCTCGTGGGCCAAGCTTGCCGCGTTCGGCGTGCTGCTCGGCGCGGGCCAGTTCGGCTTGCTCTTCCTCGCCATGCAGCACGACGTGACACCGGGCCTCGCGTCGGTGATCATCCAGGCGCAGGTGTTCTTCACGGTCGGCATGGTGATGGTGCTGCACGGTGAGCGCGTCACGCCCGTGCAGGTGGGCGCGATGGCCCTGGGCATCATGGGCATCGCGATCATCGGCTGGCATGCGGTGGGCGACGGCGCGTCGGTGACGCCGCTGGGCCTCGTGCTCGTGCTGTGCGCGGCGGCGTCGTGGGCGTGCGCGAACATCGTCGTGCGCAGCGCCGGGCGCGTGAACCCGATCGAATTCATCGTGTGGGCCAGCCCGTTCGCGCTGCCGCCGCTCTTCGCGCTGGCGTTCCTCGTCCACGGCGGCGACGCGATCGCCGCTTCGCTGCGCACCGCCACGTGGGCCGGCTGGGCCGCGGTCGCATGGCAAGCCATCGGCAACACGCTGTTCGGCTACGGCGTGTGGAACTGGCTGCTCGCGCGCCATCCGGCGGCCACCGTCGCGCCGTCGGCGCTGCTGGTGCCCGTATTCGGGATCGCATCGTCCGCGTGGCTGCTGGGCGAGCCGCTGCAGCCATGGAAGATGCTGGCGGCCGGGCTGGTGATCGGCGGCCTCGCGTTGAACCTGTACGCCGGGCCGCTGGTCTCGCTGGTGCTGCGCCGCGCGCGCGCCTGAGCTAGCATGCGCGCGTGCCCCACGCGCCCGCTTCCGCCCTGCTCGACGCCGAGAACGATCCGCGCCTGGGCCGCACGCACGCGGAGCGTGTGAGCGCACTCGGGCGCGCGCGCAAGATCGCGAAATTATGTCGCGGCGCGATGTACGTCGCGTGCGCATGGCTTGCCGTGTGGCCCGAGCCGTATCCGCTAGTCTTCACTGTCGTGGCGGCGCTGCCGTGGCTCGCGTTCCTCCTGTGCCGCAAGTACCGCGGGGCGTTCGCCATCGACAACCCGGGCCGCGGCGGATTGCGCGGCGACCTCACGCTGTTGCTGGCGGTGCCGACGGGCGTGCTGGCGCTGCGCGCCGTGATCGACTCGCACCTCGTGATCGTGGGACCCTTGTTCCTGCCCGCGCTTGCAATCTGGATCGCGCTGGTGGGGTGCGCGCATTCGCTCGGCCCCGGCTGGCGTGGCTGGCGCAGGTTGCCCCTGCTGGTGTTGATGACGTTCCCCTATCCGCCGGGCGCGATCGCGATCGCCGACCAGGTGTTCGACTTCGAGCCGCCGGTTTCATTGCTCATGCCCGTGACGGGCAAGCGCGCCTTCTCGGGCCGCGGCCGCGTGCTGTACCTGCGCGTGCCGGCGTGGGGCTTGCGCCGGCGACCCAACGAGATCGAAGTGAAGCCCGACCTGTACTCGGCGGTGCGTGTCGGCGATGCCGTGTGCCTGCAGGTGCACCCGGGCGCGCTCGGCATCCCGTGGTACGAAGTGCAGCCCGGCGACCGCTGCTGAAGTTCAGATGTGCAGCGCGTGCCCGAGCGCGCGCAGCGCGGCTTCCTGCACCGCCTCGCCGAGCGTTGGGTGCGCGTGGATCGTGCCGCCGATGTCCTCGAGCGTCGCGCCCATCTCGAGCGATTGCGAGAACGCCGCCGCTAGCTCCGACACGCCGCGCCCCACGGCCTGCCAGCCGACGACCAGGTGGTTGTCCTTGCGCGCGACGACGCGCACGAAACCATCGGTCGATTCGAGGGTCATCGCGCGGCCGTTCGCAGTGAACGGGAACGTGCCGGTGATCACGTCGATGCCGCCGTCCTGCGCTTGCGCGGGCGACAGCCCCGACACGACGACTTCGGGATCGGTGAAGCAGACCGCGGGGATCGACGCGGGCGCGAAGCGGCGGCGCTTGCCGGCGACGATCTCCGCGACCATTTCGCCCTGCGCCATGCCGCGGTGCGCGAGCATCGGCTCGCCGGCGACGTCGCCGATGGCCCACACGTCGCGCATCGAAGTGCGGCACTGGTCGTCGACCTTGATCGCGCGCCCTGACATGTCCAGGCGCAGGTTGTCGAGGCCGAAGCCCTCGGTCTTCGGCTTGCGGCCGACGGCGACGAGCACCTGGTCCGCCGGCAGCGCGAATTCGTCGGCCTGCGACGTGCGCACGCGCAGCCCCTGGCCCGTCTCGGCCATGCCTTCGACACTGCATCCGAGATGCAGGACGATGCCGAGCTTCTTGATCGCCGCCAGCACGGGGCGAGTGAGTTCCTCGTCGTAGGCGGGCAGCACGCGCTGCGTTGCTTCGACCACCGCGACCTCGCAACCGAGCTTGCGATACGCCATGCCCAGTTCGAGCCCGATGTAGCCCGCGCCGACGACGACCAGGCGCCTGGGCAGTTCCTTCGGCGACAGCGCTTCGGTCGAGGAGATCACGGCGCCGCCGAACGGCATGAACGGCAGCTCGGTGGGAACGGACCCCGTCGCGACCACGAGGTGCTGGCACGAGATGCGAACCACCTCGCCGGCCGCCTTCACTTCGACGGTCTTGCCATCGAGGACGGTCGCCCAGCCTTCGATCACCTGCGCGCCGTTCTTCTTGAGCAGCGAACCCACGCCGCGTGTGAGGTTGTGGACGATGCCGTCCTTCCACTTCACCGTCTGCGCGATGTCGATCGCCGGCGACTGCACCTTGATGCCGATGGGCGAGTGGTTGGCGAAGTGCCTCGCCTTCTCGAATTCCTCCGCCGCGTGGATCAGCGCCTTCGACGGAATGCACCCGATGTTGAGGCACGTGCCGCCGAGCTTCGCGCCTTCGACGAGGAGGGTGGGCACGCCGAGCTGGGCCGCGCGGATGCCGCACACGTAGCCGGCCGGCCCGCCGCCGATGACGAGCAGTGTGGTGGTGAGGTTCTTCATTCGACGAAAAGCAGGGCGGGGGACTCCAGCAGCGCGCGGATCGCCTGGATGAATTCCGCGGCGTCCATGCCGTCGACCACGCGGTGGTCGAACGAGGACGACAGGTTCATCAGCTTGCGTGCGACCACGTGCCCGTCCTTGAATGCCGGGCGCTCGACGATGCGGTTGACGCCGATGATCGCGACTTCCGGGTGGTTGATGACCGGCGTGGTGACGATGCCGCCGAGCGGGCCGAGCGACGAGATCGTGATCGTCGAGCCCTGCAGCTCGTCGCGCGCGGCCTTGCCGGTGCGCGCCGCTTCGGCCAGGCGCGAGACTTCGTTCGCGAACGCCCACATGTCCATCGTTTCGGCGTGATGGATAACGGGGACCATCAGCCCGTTCGGCGTCTGCGCGGCCATGCCCAGGTGCACGGCGCCGTAGCGCGTGACGACGCCGTTGTCGTCGTCGAAGCGCGCGTTCATCATCGGGAAGTCGCGCACCGCGAGCACCACCGCGCGCGCGAGCAGCGGCAGCACGGTGAGCTTGCCGCGCTCCGCGCCGAACTTCGCGTTCAGGCGCGCACGCAGCGTTTCGAGTTCGGTGACGTCCACTTCCTCGACGTAGCTGAAGTGCGGGATGCGGCGCTTGGCGTCCTGCATCTTCTGCGCGATCTTGCGGCGCAGGCCGATGACGGGCACTTCGGTTTCGTCGTTGCGCTGCGCGTAGGCCGACGAGGCGCGCGCCTGCGCGGGCTGGCCGCGCGAGGCGAGGTACACATCCAGGTCCTGCTGCGTGATGCGGCCCGCGGGGCCGCTGCCATGGACGAATTGCAGCTCGATGCCGAGTTCCCACGCGCGCTTGCGCACGGCGGGGGACGCGATGGGTTTTTCGCCGGCGGCGCGCATGGCGACGGGGGCTTGCACGGGCGGGCGTGACTTCGGTTGCGGCGAAGGAGCGTCGTCGTCGGTCTTGTCGTCCCGGCGCAGGCCGGGATCGTTGGCCTGTCCACCGCCGACGACCCCGGCCTTCGCCGGGCTGACAACGGTTGCCGCAGGCGCGGCAGCGACGTGCTGGGCCTTCTTCGCACCGGCCTTCTCGTTCCCCGCGCCTTCCACTTCGAGCCGGATCAGGTCCGACCCCACGGCCACTTGCTGCCCGACTTCCCCGACCAGCTCCATCACCTTGCCGCCCACCGGCGATGGAATCTCCACGGTCGCCTTGTCGGTCATCACGTCGGCGAGCACCTGGTCTTCGGCCACCGTGTCGCCGGGCTTCACGTGCCACGCGACGAGTTCCACTTCGGCGATGCCTTCGCCGATGTCCGGCGTGCGGATCACATATGTTCCCATCGCTTCAGCCCTCCATGGCGCGCTTCATCGCGGCGCCGACGCGTTCCGGTGTCGGGAAGTACGCCCATTCCTGCGCGTGCGGGTAGGGCGTGTCCCAGCCGGTCACGCGCTCGATCGGCGCTTCGAGGTGGTAGAAGCAGTTCTCCTGCACGATGGACAGCAGCTCGGCGCCGAAGCCGCTGGTGCGCGTCGCTTCATGCACGACGACGCAGCGGCCGGTCTTCTTCACCGAATTGATCACCGCGTCGAGGTCCATCGGCCAGATCGAGCGCAGGTCGATGATCTCGGCGTCGACGCCGGTCTCGCGCGCGGCTGCGTCGGCGACCCACACCATCGTGCCGTACGTGATCACCGTGAGGTCCTTGCCTTCGCGGAACGTCGCGGCCTTGTCGAGCGGGATGTTGTAGTAGCCCTCGGGCACGTTGCCCATCTCGTGCTTGGACCACGGCACGACGGGACGGTCGTGGTGGCCGTCGAACGGGCCGTTGTACAGGCGCTTGGGCTCCAGGAAGATCACCGGGTCGTCGTTCTCGATCGCGGAGATCAGCAGGCCCTTCGCGTCGTACGGGTTGCTCGGCATCACGGTGCGGATGCCGCACACGTGCGTGAACAGAGCCTCGGGCGATTGCGAGTGCGTCTGCCCGCCGTAGATGCCGCCGCCGCAGGGCATGCGGATCACCATCGGGCAGGTGAAGTCGCCGGCGCTGCGATAACGCAGCCGTGCGGCCTCGGACACGATCTGGTCCGACGCGGGATAGAAGTAATCGGCGAACTGGATCTCGACGATCGGCCGCAGGCCGTACGCCGCCATGCCGACGCCCGCGCCGACGAGGCCGCCCTCGGAGATCGGCGCATCGAAGCAGCGGTGCTTGCCGTACTTGGCCTGCAGGCCTTCGGTGACGCGGAACACACCGCCGAAGTAGCCGACGTCTTCGCCGAACACGACCACGTTGGGATCGCGCTCCATCATCACGTCCATCGCGGAGTTCAGCGCCTTGATCATCGTCATCGGCACGGTCTTCACGGCGCCGGCCTGCAGCGTTTCGGGTTTCGTCGCGGTCAGCATGGTCACACTCCCAATTGGTGGCGTTGGCGCCGCAGGTGCTCGGGCATCTCGGCGTAGACGTCCTCGAACATGTCGGCGGCCGACGGGATGTGGCCGTCGAGCAGCGTGCCGTAGCTCTCGGCCTGCTTTTGCGCGGCGGCGACTTCGGCTTCCAGCTCCTTCTGCGCTTGCGCGTGCTGGCCTTCCGACCATTCGCCGATCTTGATGAGGTGTGTCTTCAGCCGCGCGATCGGGTCACCGAGCGGGAAACGCTGCGAGTCGTCGGCCGGGCGGTACTTCGAGGGATCGTCCGACGTCGAATGCGGACCCGCACGGTACGTGACCCATTCGATCAGCGTCGGGCCGAGGTTGGAGCGCGCGCGTTCCGCCGCCCACTTCGACGCGGCGTACACGGCAAGGAAGTCGTTGCCGTCGACGCGCAGCGACGCGATGCCCGCGCCGACGCCGCGCATCGCGAACGTCGTCTGGTCGCCGTCGCCGCCCGCGATCGCCTGGAAGGACGAGATCGCCCACTGGTTGTTCACGACGTTCAGGATCACCGGCGCGCGATACACATGCGCGAAAGTCAGCGCGGCATGAAAGTCCGCTTCGGCCGTCGCGCCGTCGCCGATCCACGCCGACGCGATCCGGGTGTCGCCCTTGATCGCCGAGCCCATCGCCCAGCCGACGGCCTGGATGTATTGCGTCGCGAGGTTGCCCGAGATCGTGAAGAAACCGGCGCGCTTGTACGAGTACATCACCGGCAGCTGGCGGCCCTTCACCGGGTCCTTTTCGTTGCTCATGAGCTGGCACATCATCTCGGTCATCGAGATGTCGTCGCGCGCGAGCAGCAGGCCCTGCTGGCGGTAGGTGGGGAAATTCATGTCCCCGTCCTCCAGCGCGAAACTGTGCGCGATGGCGATCGCCTCCTCGCCGAGGCACTGCATGTAGAACGAGATCTTCTTCTGGCGCTGTGCGGTGAGCATGCGCGCGTCGAAGATGCGTGTCTTCATCATGGCGCGCAGGCCCTTGCGCATGCGCACCGCGTCCAGGTCGTCCGGTTTCCACGGGCCGACGGCGTTGCCTTCGTCGTCGAGCACGCGCACCAGGCTGAACGCGAGGTCCTGCGTGTCGGCCGAGCGCGTGTCGATCGGCGGCCGGCGCACTTCGCCCGCTTTCGAGACGTGCAGATAGGAGAAGTCGGTGTGTTCGCCGGGGCGGCCAGTCGGCTCCGGCACATGCAGGCGCAACGGCTGTTGCTGCGTCATGTGGGTCGTCCTCGAACCCGATTGTGTCGGGTGTGTTCTCGGTTGGTGAGCCGGCCGGCCGTGCAGCGGGTAAGCCGCGCGGCCGCCGGGATTCGCGCTCGAAGCGCTGCCCGAAGTGTAGGGCAAGCGGGGCCGCTGTTGGGGTAGGCTTTGCCCCCATGAATGCGCTGCCGGATCACCCGCCGCCGCCCTCGGCGCCGCCGTTTAAGACTATCGCGGAACTCGTGCGCGAGCACGCGGCCTTTCGGCCGAAGCAGGCGGCCATCATCCACGGCGAGCGCCGCATCTCGTGGGAGCAGGTCGACGCGATGATGGACCGCGTCGCCGCCAGCCTGCAGCGCGACGGCGTGAAGCCGCGGCAGAGCATCGCGATCGCCGGCGCGAATTCGCCCGAGTACCTCGCGCTCTTCCTGGGCGCATTGCGTGCGGGCCTGGCCGTCGCGCCGCTGCCGACCGGCGCGACGACGGCGCAATTGGCAACCATGGTGGCCGACAGTGGGGCGCGGCATTTCTTCGTCGATGCGACCGTGCCGCCGTTCGAGACCGGCGCGCGCCGCATCTTCATGGACGCGTCGTCATCGCCGTCGCTCGAAGCGTGGCTGCTGCCGCACGG
>DATBPW010000224.1:0-1552 GCA_036561125.1 Ramlibacter sp.
CCGACATGCCGCGCTCGCTGCACGCGAGCATGAACGAGGTCGTCGCCAACCTCGCGATGGTCGCCAACGACCAGTCGGCCGAGACGCAGCGCCGCGCCGGCCGATTGAGGGCGGAGCTGCAGTACGGTAGCATCGACGAGATCCTGGCGACGGGCCTGCACGCGTTCCTCACGCAGTTCCTCGATCGAGTGAACGAACTGGGCGCGCACATCAGCCGGGACTTCCTGATCCCGGCGACCGTTTGAGCACCAACCCCACGAATCCGCAGCATCCGATGGAGCAGGGCGCGGCCCTGCTGCAGGGTGGCCGCTTCCACGAAGCCGTGCAGGTGTTCGCGGCGGTGCTGCGCGCCAACCCGGCGGCGCCGGAGCCGCGCGTCGGCCTCGCGCAGGCCTTCGTGGGCATCGGCGATGGGTGGGCCGCAGCCGCGTGGCTCAGCGACGCATGCCGCGTCGCGCCGCAGCGCGCCGAGCTGTGGCAAGAGCTCGCGCGCCTGCTCGCCGCGCAGAATCGCGACGCCGAAGTCGAGCCCTTGCTCGTTGCAGCGGTCGCGGTGAACCCGAGGCACGCCGGGCTGTTGCAGATGCAGGGCGACCTGTTCATCCGCCGCAAGGCGTATGCCGCGGCGCTGCCGGTGTACGAGCGCCTGCACGACCTTGCGTCCACCGAGGCTGCCGTCCTGCTCAATTACGGCTTCTGCCTCGAACACACCGGCCACGTCGAGAAGTCGGTGCTGCTGTATCGCAAGGCCCTCGCGCACTTCCCGCAATTCATGGAAGCGCACGTGGACCTGTCGGGCGTGCTGTGGCGCATCGAGGATTTCGACGGCGCACTGGCCCACGCGCAGAAGGCCGTCGAGCTTGCGCCGGAGAATGCGTACGCGGTTCGCATCCTCGGCACAGCGTACCTGAACCTGAACCGGCTCGACGAGGCCGGGCAGTGGCTGCGCAAGTCGCTCGAGCTGTCGCCGGAGTTCGCGCTGGCGGAGATCGACCTGTCGTTCGCGCTGCTGCTCGCCGGCCGATTCGAGGAAGGCTGGAAGCTCTACGCGCGCCGCTGGCGCGACGAGGAGCGCATGAAGCGCCCGGCGTTCTACAGCCCCGGGCTCGAATGGAAAGGGCGCGCCGTGCAGCCGCTCGCCGGCAAGCGCATCGCGGTGTACGCGGAGCAGGGCATCGGCGACGTGATCCAGTTCCTGCGATACGTGCGCGAGCTGCAGGCCGACGGTGCGACCGTGTACGGCGTGATCCAGCCCGAGCTGGTCGACCTCGTCGAGCGCAGCATGCCGGGCGTCGTGTGCCTGCGCGGTGACCGCGTGCTGCAGGCGGACTATCACGTCGCGCTGCTCGACTTGCCGATGCATTACGGGACGCGGCTGGACACGATCCCCGCCCGCGTGCCGTACCTGCGCGCGCCCGAAGCGAAGGTGCAGGAATGGGCGCAGCGCATGCCGCCGGCCGAGGGCCGCCTGCGCGTCGGCCTCGCGTGGTCGGGGTCGCTCAAGCAGGTCAACAACAACAACCGCGCGGTGCGGCTGTCGCAGCTCGCGCCG
>DATBPW010000225.1:0-12340 GCA_036561125.1 Ramlibacter sp.
CGAAGCGGGCAGGTGCGAGGTGTCGCCGCCGAACGAGCGGTACACGCGCCACGCGTGGTCCTCGACGTCGTACTCGCTCATCGTGCCGTCGCCTTCGCGCTTCTTGCGCCGGTAGGTCCACGAGAACGCGGGCTCGATGCCATTGGACGCGTTGTCGGCGAACGCGAGGCTCACCGTGCCGGTCGGCGCGATCGACAGCAGGTGGCTGTTGCGGATGCCGTGCCGGCGGATCGAGTGCTTCAGCGGTTCATCGAGGCGGCTCGCGAAGGTGCCGGCCTCGAGGTAGCCATCGACATCGAACGCGGGGAAGGCACCTTTTTCCTTCGCGAGCTCGACCGAAGCGGCATAGGCCGTGTCGCGCATGCAGCGCGCGATGCGCGCGGCCATCTCGCGGCCGTCCGGCGCGTCGTAGCGCAGGCCGAGCATCACGAGCGCGTCGCCCAGGCCGGTGAAGCCCACGCCGATGCGCCGCTTGGCCATCGCTTCTTCGCGTTGCTGCGGCAAGGGCCAGTGCGTGAGGTCCAGCACGTTGTCGAGCGCACGCACTTGCGTCGCCGCCGCATGCGCGAAGCGTTCGAAGTCGAACACCGGCATGCCGCCGAAACCGAAGGGATGGTGTACGAAGCGCGTGAGGACGATGGGGCCGAGGTCGCAGCAGCCATAGGCGGGCAGGGGCTGCTCACCGCAGTTGTGCACCTGGATGCCATTCGCATCGAAGGCATGCACGTCCGCCACTGTCACGTCGTAGACATCCTCGACGCCGTCATCCGTCACCGACTCGACCGTTGCTGTGAAGCGCTCGCGGTTCAGGGCTCGCGAGTAGGACGAGAGCAAGGCTTCGAGCCGGGCGGACTTCGCCGTGTCCTCGAAACCGATCCGCTGCGCGAAGACGGAAAGGTTGTCGCCGCTGATGACGAGCTCGTGGACTTCCTTCGATTCGTACGCGCGCTGGCCGCCCGTTCCGTCGGGCATGAGCCGGGCGGCGGCCGGCTTGCGGCCGCGATAGATCGTCGATGCGATGCCGAGCCGCAGCAACATCCGCTGCGCCGCCCCCAGCGTCTGCAGGTCGCTTTGCGTGAGCCGGACGCTGACGCCTTTTTCCTGCGAGCCCTGGACCGAGCCATCGGCATCGAACAGGCCGCGCAGGAAGCCGCACGTGAAGTTGCTCGAACGGCGCTCGAGTGCCGGCGTGATGGCCTTGTGCCCGGGCCGCATCCCGAGGGAAAAGGCGAGATCCCGGACGGCTGCGGACGCCAGCCGGGCCTCGCCGCGACCGCCCGCGACGGGGCGCTGGAATCCGCGAAAGTCCGAACGATGGGGCAGCGATCGCGCCGCTGCTTCCGCGGCCGCGATGATTCCCGCTGCGCCGGTGGTTGCATACGAGGGTGCACCTTGGGCCACCTGTTTGAGTTCAGGGGCCCATACGGAGATCACGGCCTTGTCTGCCTTCAACGTGCCGTCGCCCAGAAGCAATCCGAGCAGATAGCCTTCCTGCCCGGTGCCCGCGCCTTCCCAGCCATCGAGCAGCCGGTGGTTGTGCAGCACGATCTCATCGCCTTGCTGCAGCTCGCCCGCCGGCGACCACTCCACTTCGAGGCAGTAGCGCGTCTTCCTCGCGACGCGGCGCACCCGATGGTCGCGAGTCAGCCGCAGTGAGTGCCCTTCCTTCGTGCCGACGCGCACGACAGGCTTCGTGCCCGTCCGGAAGAAGCCATTGCTCTCCACGCGATACGCGCGCCCTTCGACCGTGGCCAGGAAAGGCCGGCCGACGAGGTCCCGGACCTGCGCCGGCCCGCTTGCCGTCATGACCCACGTGTCCGCCGTGACGCAAGGATTCGTCGCCGTGATCCGCTCGACGTACCGCAGGTTGTTCTCGCGGTTGATCGTGTCGGTGAACAGGATGCCGGGCTCTGCGAAGTCGTACGCCGACTTCATGACCGTGTCCCACAGTTCGCGCGCGCCGACGGTGCGGTAGACCCATGTGCCGTCCGGCCGTTGGTGCGCGCCCTGCGCGATGAGCGCGGCGCCCGGCTTCTTGCGATGCACGAGCGGCCAGTCGCCCCCGGCTTGCAGAGTGCGCATGAATTCGTCGCTGACCGCGACCGACACGTTGAAGTTGTTCCAGCGGCCCGGCCTGCGCTTGGCCGTGATGAACTCCAGCACGTCGGGATGGTCGATGCGCAGCACGCCCATCTGCGCGCCGCGGCGCGCGCCGGCGCTCTCGACGGTCGAACACGAATGATCGAACACGTCCATGTAGCTGCACGGGCCCGACGCGAGCGAATGCGTGGCCTTCACCTCGGCGCCGCGCGGGCGGATGCGCGAGAAGTCGTAGCCCACGCCGCCGCCGCGGCGCATCGTCTCGGCGGCTTCGCGCAGCGCCTCGTAGATGCCGGGCAAGCCTTCGTCGTCGAAGCCCTGGATGCAGTCGCCCACCGGCTGCACGAAGCAGTTGATCAGCGTCGCTTCGAGGTCGGTGCCCGCGGCGCTCATGATGCGGCCCGCGCCGATCGCGCCGGCTTCGAGGTTGTCGAAGAAGCGCTGCTCCCATTCGGCGCGCAGCGGCTCGCTCTCGACGCTGGCCATCGCACGCGCGACGCGCCGGTACAGGTCGTCCACGCCCGTCTCGCCGGGCTTGAGGTATTTCTCGTGCAGCACGTCCAGGCTGATCGGCTGGGCCGGGAGCCGGGGCAATGCGCCGTGATCGGGTTCGCGTTTCATGCAGCAACTCCTGCGGGACCGGCGATGAGCCAGCGGATGAGGTCCCGCACGGGGCGGATCTCGGCGCCGAAAGGCAATCGCCCCGCCCCCCGGAAGAATAGCCCCTTGCGCACGTCCCCGCTGGCAGCATGCCCAAGGACCTGGTCGATGCAGAACTGGCCCCATTCGCGCTTGCCGTCGCGCAGCCCGCACTGCGCGAGGCAGTCGAACCACATGTGGCAACGGTCTTTCGCATGTGCGACGGTCTGCAGCTTGGGGTAGACGCGCAGGTATTTCTCCAGCCACGGCGTGCGCACGGCGCGCGCGGGCAGGCCGGCGACGCTCGTGAATTCGACGATGTCCTCGGGCTGCGCGCCGGCGAGGACGCGCTTGAATTCCAGCTCCGCGTCGCATTCCTCGGTGACCGCGAAGGGCGTGCCGACCTGCACCGCGGACGCGCCCAGCGCCTGCAGCTTCAATATGTCGGATTGCGACGTGATCCCGCCGGCCGGGATCAGCGGGATCTCGCGCTCGATGCCCGCGGTCTTGAAGAACTGCAGCACCTCGGGGATCACCACGTCGAAGTCGAAGCGGCGGTCGCCCAGGTCCGCGATCTTTGCCGCGCCGAGATGGCCGCCCGCGAGCCGGGGGTGTTCGATGACGATCGCATCGGGCAGGCAGCCCCTTTTCTCCCAGCGGCGCACGACGAGCTGCACGCCGCGCGCGTCCGACAGGATCGGCACCAGCGCGACGCCGGGATGCTCCTTCGCGAGTTCGGGCAGGTCCAGCGGCAAGCCCGCGCCGACGACGACGGCGTCGACGCCGCAGCGCATCGCGTGGCGCACGTATTGTTCGTATTCGCTGACCGCGCGCATCACGTTCACCGCGATCGCGCCGCGACCTTGCGACAGCCGCCGCGCGGCAGCGATCTCCCGTTCGAGGGCGAGCAGGTTGGCTTCGTTGATCGCCGTCTTCGCCTTTTCGCCCGACAGGTGGGCGGTGCGCTCCATCAGGTCCGGATGCAGGCGGCGCAGGTCCACCGACGAGATCGTGCCGACCGCGCCGAACGACGCGACCGTGCCGGCCAGCCGGGACGCCGAGATCGCGACGCCCATGCCGCCCTGAACGACGGGCAGCAGTTCGCGCCCGCGCAGGCGCCATGTGCGCACGCCGGCATCGGCGGCCGCTTGCTTGAGAGTGTGGTCCATCGGGCTCGCAGCCTATCGGTGAGAGGCGGGCAGGGGCTTGTCGCGCATCAAGGAAACGCAGGTTGACTCACGTCAATGAAGCCGGCACGCGTGCGCCTAGAGTGGACCGCGATGAAGGAGCGAAGCATGAACGCAGCGATCACCCACGGCAGTGAGTTCGACCACGACGGCGCGACGGCGCACACGCCGGTCGACACGTTCTCCGATTGCCACGCCGGCATCCTCGCGGGCTTGCGCAACTTCTCGACGCTGCCGCCGCTCGTCGATGCCGCACGGCGCGCGCGCGAAGTCGCCGTGGAGGTCGTGAAGACGATGGACAACGCGGTCACCGAGCACCACAAGGAGGAAGAGGAGGAACTCTTCCCCGTGGTCCTGCGCAGCAGCACGCCGGGCGAGGAGCACGACCGGGTGCAGTCGCTGGTGTGGCGCCTGACCGACGAACACCGCGAGATCGAGGACCTGTGGCAGCGCCTGCGCCCCGACGTGCACCGCATCGCCAACGGCAAGGCAGCCGAGGTGCGCCAGGAGATGGTGGACCTGCTGGTCACCGCTTACCGCCAGCATGCGCAGACCGAAGAGCGCTTCTTCCTGCCCCTGGCGCAGCAGATCCTCGGGCGCAACGGCAACCACATGGCCGCCCTCGGCCTTTCACTGCACCTGCGGCAAGCGAAGGTGCCGTTCTCGTACTACGTTTAGGCGTCGCTTGGATTTGAGGAGGCGTGCGTGTGTGGCGGGCCCAGGCCGGAGGCTGCCCTCCACCCTCCGTGTCCCCCGCCGTCATGTGCGGCCTGCGCCGCGCATGACGAGCTCCGCCTTTACCTGCGGGTGGAGGGCATCCACCGTCCTGAGCCTGGGCACGCTCGTCGTGATCAACGAGTGATGGGCAACCAGGGCGTCCGGGGACCGCACCCCGGCCTAAACCGAAGTTAGATGCAGCCCCGCGGCTCATTCACCATCCGCTGCAACTCCTCGGTATCCAGGATGCGCAGGTGCCGGTGGTGGACCTCGATGAGTCCTTCGTCCGCGAACTTCGAAAAGGTGCGGCTCACCGTCTCGAGCTTCAGCCCGAGGTAGCTGCCGATTTCCTCGCGCGTCATGCGCAGCACGAGTTCCGAGCGCGAGAAGCCGCGCGCGTGCAGGCGCTGCACGAGATTCAGGAGGAAGGCCGCGAGGCGCTCCTCGGCGCGCATGCTGCCCAGCAGGAGCATGACGCCGTGCTCGCGCACGATCTCGCGGCTCATGATGCGGTGGACGTGGTGCTGCAGCGAGGGCACGTCGCGCGACAGCTCGGAGATGCGGTCGAAGGGCATCACGCAGACCTCGGCGTCCTCCAGGGCGATCGCGTCGCAGGTGTGCTGGTCGCGCGCGACGCCGTCCAGGCCGATGATCTCGCCGGCCATCGAGAAACCGGTGACCTGGTCGCGCCCGTCCTCGGCCGCGATGCACGTCTTGAAGAAACCCGTGCGGATCGCGAACAGCGACCGGAACTGCTCGCCGTTGCGGAACAGCGCCGTGCCGCGGCGCACCTTGCGGCGTGTGGCGACCAGTTCGTCGATGCGCACGAGCTCGTCGGTGCTCAGGCCCACCGGCATGCACAGCTCGCGCAGGTTGCAGCGGGAACAGGCGACGCTCAGTTGCGCGGCGAGCGCCGGCGAGTGGGGAGGGTTGGCGTTCATGATGTGAATCAAATTCTCCCGGCCCGGGCGGCCGCGCGGTTGACTCAGGTCAAGCCTGCCGGGGGTGGTGCAAGCCAAAGTGGCGCCTACCCCAGACGAGACACCGCATGACCCTCCCCGTCACCCCCGAGACACTGCGCCGATTCGACGTCCCCGGCCCGCGCTACACGTCGTATCCCACGGCGGACCGCTTCGTCGAAGCCTTCGGGCCGGCGGACCTGGGCAACGCGCTGCAGCAGCGCCGCGCCGGGCCGGCCGCGCTGGCCTTGCCGCTGTCGCTGTACGTGCACATCCCGTTCTGCGAGCAGCTTTGCTACTACTGCGCCTGCAACAAGATCATCACGAAGAAGCACGAGAGGGGCGCCGAATACCTGCGCTCGCTGTCGCGCGAAGTCGACCTGTACACCGCGCAGATCGGCACGGGCCAGACCGTGACGCAGCTGCACCTGGGCGGCGGCTCGCCGACCTTCCTCACCGACGAAGAACTCTCGTCGCTCATGGCGATGCTTCGCCGCAGCTTCAACATCGTCGCGGGCGGCGAGCTGTCGATCGAGATCGACCCGCGCACCGTCGACCGCACGCGCCTCGCCCACCTGGCCACCCTCGGCTTCAACCGCATCAGCTACGGCGTGCAGGACTTCGAGCCCGACGTGCAGCAGGCCGTCCACCGCATCCAGCCGTACGAGCAGGTCGCGCAGCTGATGCAGGACGCGCGCGACATCGGCTTCGACTCTGTCAACGTCGACCTGATCTACGGGCTGCCGAAGCAGACGCCGGAATCGTTCGCGCGCACGCTCAGGAAGGTCGCGCAAATCCGCCCCGACCGCATCGCGCTGTACGGCTACGCGCACCTGCCGGACCGCTTCAAGCCGCAGCGGCGGATCCAGTCGGCCGAGCTGCCCGGCGGCGCCGACAAGCTCGCGATGCTGTCGCAGGCGCTCGAGGCGTTCCAGGGCGAAGGCTACGTCTACATCGGCATGGACCACTTCGCGCTGCCGAACGACGCGCTCGCGGTGGCCAGGCACCAAGGCCGGCTGCACCGCAACTTCCAGGGCTACAGCACGCAGCCCGATTGCGACCTGATCGGCCTGGGCGTCTCGGCGATCGGCCGCATCGGCGCGACCTACAGCCAGAACGCGAAGACGCTCGAGGAGTACAACGACCGCCTCGACCACGGCGTGCTGCCGGTCGTGCGCGGCCTGGCGCTGTCGCGCGACGACCTCGCGCGCCGCGCCGTCATCATGGCGCTGATGTGCCAGGGTCAGCTCGCGTACGAGTCGATCGAGCTCGCGTGGCTGCTCGATTTCCGGGAGTACTTCGAGCCGGAGCTGGAGCGCCTGCGCGACTACGAGGCGATGGACCTCGTGCGCGTCGACGACAACGGCATCCAGGTCACGGCATCGGGCTGGTACGTGGTCCGCGCGATCGCGATGGTGTTCGACCGCTACTTGCAGGCCGACCGTAACCGCACCAAGTTCTCCCGCATCATCTGATGTCCTCCTACGCCCTCGCGGCCACGGCATTCGTCATGGGTCTCGCGGGAGGCCCGCACTGCACGGCGATGTGCGGTGCGGCCTGCGGGGGCATCGTGCGCGCGGGGCGCTCGCCCAATCCTTCGCCGTGGCTGTTCCAGGCCGGACGGCTCGCAGGCTACTCGATCGCCGGCGCGATTTCGGCCGAAGTCGTGCAAAGCCTCGCGTGGATGACCAGCCGCGCCGCCGCGCTGCAGCCGGTGTGGACGCTGTTCCACGTCGCCGTGCTGGCGTGGGGGCTGGTGCTGCTGGCGCTCGCGCGCCAGCCGATGTGGGTCAGCGACGCGGGCCGCAGCGTGTGGGCGCGCGTGCGGCCGCTGGCCGGCGCGCGTGGCGGGCAGTTCGCGGCCGGCACGATGTGGGCGGCGATGCCCTGCGGGCTGATGTATTCGGGACTGCTCGTCGCATCGCTCACGGGCGATGCCGCCGGCGGCGCGCTCGCCATGGGCTTGTTTGCAATCGGCAGCGGCCTGTGGCTCGCCGCAGCGCCGAGGCTTTTCATCGCATTGCGACAGAAAGCCAACCTCATGCGCAAGGACTGGGGCACACGCATCTCGGGGCTGCTGCTCGTGGTCGCGGCGGTGTTCGCGTTGTGGATGGACCTCGCGCACCGCATCGCGCAGTGGTGCGGCGTCGCCTAAAGCTGCGCTTCCTGCAGGTAGAACGGCACTTCGCACTGCCAGCGCAACTCGCGCTCGATCTTCTGCCGCAACGCATCCGCGGCGGCCGGCTCGCCGTGCGTGATGAACGTGCGGCCGGGCGCGCGGTCGAGGCCGCGCAGCCACTCCAGGATCTCGCCGCGGTCCGCGTGCGAGGACATGTCGTCGAGCTGCACGACTTCGGCGCGCACGTGCACGTCCTGCCCGTGGATGCGGATCGTCTGCGCGCCCGCCGCGATCGACGCGCCGCGCGTGCCGCCGGCCTGGTAGCCCACGAGGAGGATCGTGTTGCGATGGTCCGGCGCGAACGCCTTGAGGTGATGCACGACGCGCCCGCCGGTCGCCATGCCGCTGGCCGCCACGATGATCATCGGCCCGTGCATCGTGTTCAGCCGCTGCGATTCCGCGGCAGTCTCCACGATCCGCGCGGCGTCGCGCAGCTCGCGGCATTCCGCGGGCGTGAGGCGCAGGTCGTCCGGATGCGCCGCGTAGACGTCCATCGCCGCCGCGGCCATGGGGCTGTTGAGAAATACCGGCAGCTGCGGGATGCGCTGCTCGCGCTTCAGGCGCGCGATGCAATGGAGCAAGGTCTGCGCGCGGCCGACCGCGAATGCCGGGATCACCACGACGCCGCCGCGCTCCGCGGTCCGGTTCACGACTTGCGCGATCCGCTCGAGCGGGTCGTCGCGCGGATGGTCGCGGTCGCCGTAAGTCGATTCGACGACGAGGACATCGGCTCCTTGCACCGGGTCCGGCGCCTTGAGCACGATGTCGTCGGGCCGGCCGAGATCGCCCGAAAAGAGAATCGAACGCTGCGCGTCTTCCAGCCGCACGAATCTCGACCCGACCATGTGCCCCGAGCGCGTGAACTGCGCGTGCAGGCCGGGAACGGGCTCGCACTGCACGCCGGCCGCGACCGGCGCGAACAGGCGCAGGCACTTGACCGCATCGTCGCGCGTGTAGAGGGGCAGCGCGGGATCGTGTTTCGACAGCTTGTGCCGGTTGAGGTACTCGGCCTCTTCTTCCTGCAACCAGCCGGAATCGGGCAGCATGATCCGGCACAGGTCGAACGTCGCCTGCGTGCAGGTCACGCGGCCGTGGAAGCCCTCGCGCACGAGCAGCGGCAAGTAGCCCGTGTGGTCGATGTGCGCGTGCGTGAGCAGCACGGCGCCCAAGTCCGCGGGCCGCAGCGGCAGCGGCGACCAGTTGCGCAGGCGCAGGGCCTTGTAGCCCTGGAACAGCCCGCAGTCGACGAGCACGCGGCCGCCCGCGCTTTCGACGAGGTATTTCGAGCCGGTGACCGTTTCGGTGGCGCCGAGGAACTGGATTCGCATGCCGCCAGTATCGGCGGCGTGCGAATCCGTCGCTTGATGCGAATCAGCCGCGAGCCTAGAGCACTTCGCTCGCGAAATCCGCCAGGCGCGAGCGCTCGCCGCGCGCCAGCGTGATGTGCCCGCTGTGCGGCCAGCCCTTGAACTTGTCGACGGCGAACGTCAGGCCCGACGAGCCTTCGGTGAGGTAGGGCGTGTCGATCTGCGCGAGGTTGCCCATGCAGATCATCTTGGTGCCCGGGCCCGCGCGCGTGACGAGCGCCTTCATCTGCTTGGGCGTGAGGTTCTGCGCCTCGTCGATGATCACGTACTTGTTGAGGAACGTGCGCCCGCGCATGAAGTTCATGCTCTTGATCTTGATGCGGCTGCGGATCAACTCGTTGGTCGCGGCGCGGCCCCATTCGCCGGCGCCTTGGTCCGTCTTGCCGAGCACCTCGAGGTTGTCGTCGAGCGCGCCCATCCACGGGCCCATCTTCTCTTCCTCGGTGCCCGGGAGGAAGCCGATGTCCTCGCCCATGCTCACCGTCGCGCGCGTCATGATGATCTCGGTGTAGCGGCGATCGTCGAGCACCTGCGTCAGGCCGGAGGCCAGCGCCATGAGCGTCTTGCCGGTGCCGGCCGTGCCGGTGAGCGTGACGAAGTCGACCTCCGGGTCCATCAGCAGGTTCATCGCGAAGTTCTGCTCGCGGTTGCGCGTCGTGACGCCCCACACGGCGTTCTTCAGGTGGCCGTAGTCCTTGAGCGTCTTGAGCACGGCGGTCTTGCCGCGGATCTCCGTCACGCGCGCATACAGGCTCGGCTCGCCGGGCGACTCGAAATAGACGAACTGGTTGATCAGCAATTGCGGCACGACCGGGCCGCTGATGCGGTAATACGTGTGCTGGCCCGACTGCCAGCTCTCCACCGTCTTGCCGTGCTTGGCCCAGAAGTCGGAGGGCAGGGCGAGCGCGCCGGCGTACAGCAGGTCGATGTCGTCGAGCGTCTTGTCGTTCTGGTAGTCGTCGGTGTTCAGGCCCAGCGCGCGCGCCTTCACGCGCATGTTGATGTCCTTGGACACCAGCGCCACTTCCCTCGGCGCGTACTGGTCGCGCAGCGCCTGCACGACGCCGAGGATCTGGTTGTCGGCCTTGCCTTGCGGCAGGCTCGACGGCAGGTGGTTGGCGAGCGACTGCGTCTGGAAGAACAGGCAGCCGCGCGCTTCCGGGTGGCCGGTCGAATCGAGGTTCAGGCCGTGCGCGATGTCGGCGCCCTTCACCGCGGCCAATGCGTCGAGCGAGCGGCTCGCCTGGCGCGCGTTGCGAGCGACTTCGGTCGTGCCTTTCTTGTGGCCGTCGAGTTCCTCCAGCACGATCATCGGCAGGAAGATGTCGTGCTCCTCGAAACGGAACAGGCTCATCGGGTCGTGCATCAGCACGTTCGTGTCGAGCACGAAGAGCTTCTTCGGCCCGGTCGACTTCTGCGTCTTGCGCGGCGCGCGGGCCGCCGGCTGCATGGCCTTGCGCACCACCGTTTCGGCGTCGTCCGAATAAGCCTCGGGCTCGTCGCGCAGCAGCGCTTCGGCGTGCAACTCGCCGCCGCCGCTGCCGCCGTTGGGGTCGAAGTCGAGGATCACCGGCCGCTCAGCGAGCGGCTCGTGCAGGCCTTCCGCTTTTCGCGCCTTGTGCGAGGGCCGGGCCGGGGCATCGTAGGCCTGCGGCGGAAGCATGGCGGCGCGCTTGGTGGGGGCGGGAGGCAGAGGCATGGAGGTGGGGGTTCCCTGATGAGGAGGCCGATAAACAAAAAAGCCGCCCGGCAAGCGTGGCGGCTTTCTCGACTGCAGCAGTGACGGCGCGCTGCGCCTGGATCAACAGCATGAGGCCATTATGCACAGCAGCAAGTGCAGGGCAATGTCAGCCCGGGCCCTGTTGCGGCGATGCATCAGGCCGACTTAAGCGGCCTTCTTCAGGAGCTTGACCGCCTTGAGGACTTCGTCGACGTGGCCGGGGACCTTCAGGCCGCGCCACTCCTGCTTGAGGACGCCGTCCGCGCCGATCAGGAAGGTGGAGCGCTCGATGCCCTTGACCTTCTTGCCGTACATGATCTTGTTCTTCACCACGCCGAACATGTGGCACATCTTCTCTTCGGTGTCGGCGATCAGCTCGAACGGGAGCTCCAGCTTGGACTTGAAGTCCTCGTGCGACTTCATGTTGTCGCGCGAGACGCCGAACACGGTCGCGCCGGCCTTCACGAAGTCCTTGTACTTGTCCCGGAACTGCATCGCCTCGGTCGTGCAGCCGGGCGTGTTGTCCTTGGGGTAGAAGTACAGCACGAGCACCTGCCCCAGGTGGGACGTGTTGGTGACCTTGATGCCGCCCGTGGCGCCGGCTTCGAATTCGGGGATGGGCTTGTTGACTACGATCGCCATGGATTTCGAGTTCTGAGGGGTGACAGGGCAGGGCTCGCCCTTCGGCGAGTGTTTGATTTTACCCCGAAACCGTTCACCCCTGCAGCTGTGCTTCCAGCAGAAGTGCTACCGCGACCTTGCGGCCCTCCTGCGCGAGGATGTTGTAGGTGCGGCACGCGGCTGCAGTGTCCATGGTCTCGAGGCCCACCTGCGCGTCGACCAGGGGCTTGAGCCACGCGGGCCTGGGAAAGCGGATGCGCGAGCCGCTGCCGAAGATCGCAACCTGCACCTGCAGCTGTGCCAGCTGCGCGAAGTGCGCGGGCCCGAGATCCTCGAAACGCGCCGCGTCCCACGCGATGCGCTCGCCCGTCGAGGCGACGATGACGCTGTGCGTGATCCTCTCCCCATTGACGGCGACCCAGCCGGCCCCGTAGCCGCTGATCGCCTGGACGTCGAATTGGTCGGGTTGGAGTTTCATGGCTTGTTGCGCTGCACGATGGCCCCGCGGAACTATGGTCAAATTGTACTTTTCCAGAGTGAAACGCCCTGCGGGAGGGGCTTTGAAAACCGTCCACAAGTCCGCCAAGCTCGCCAACGTCCTCTACGACATCCGCGGCCCCATCATGGACGCCGCGCGGCGCATGGAGGAAGAGGGGCACAAGATCATCAAGCTGAACATCGGCAACCTCGCCGTGTTCGGCTTCGACGCTCCCGAGGAGATCCAGCAGGACATGGCGCGCAACCTGCCGAACTCGTCGGGCTACTCGGACAGCAAGGGCATCTTCTCGGCGCGCAAGGCCGTGATGCACGAGACGCAGAAGCAGGGCGTCAAGGGCGTGACGCTCGACGAC
>DATBPW010000226.1:0-7459 GCA_036561125.1 Ramlibacter sp.
GCTTCGAGGCCGGCGCGCGCATCCTCGGCTTGCGAGATGGCGACCGCGCGATTGACGGCTGTCACCGGCGAATCGGTGCACGCCAGCAACGCGTCGTAGATGCCGACGATGTCGGCCCACGGCACGGCCGCGCCGGTGCGCCGCACGCTGTGCGCGGACTGCAGCGCGGCCTCGAGCTGGAAGCGCCCCGGCGCGCCGAGCGCACCGGCCGCACGCAGCAACGCTTCGGCCTCGCCGATCATCGCGGCGTCCCACAGCGCCGTGTCCTGCCGCGCGATCGGCACGTAGTCGCCCGATTCGTCGCGGCGCGCCGCACGCCGCGCGTGGGCGTACAACATCAGCGACAGCAAGCCCAGGGCTTCGGCTTCCTGCGGCAGCAACGCCGCGACGAGGCGGCCGAGGAAGATCGCCTCTTCCGCGAGGTTGCGCCGCTGCGGGTCGGCGCCCTGCGCGTCGCTCCAGCCTTCCGCATAGGCGGCATAGATCGCCGACAGCACGGCGTCGAGGCGGCCTGCGAGTTCTTCGCGCTGCGGCACGCGAAAGCCGATGCCTGCCTGGCGGATCTTTGTCTTGGCGCGCACGAGCCGTTGCGACATCGTCGCCGGCGCGACGAGGAACGCCGATGCGATCGTGCCCGCATCGAAACCGAGCACCGTCTGCAGCATCAGCGGTGCACGCGCGCTCGCATCGATGCCCGGATGCGCGCACGCGAACAGCAGTTCGAGCCGGCGGTCCGGCAATGCATTCGCGTCGGCCGGCTCGGCGAGCTCCTCGAGCAACGCGAAGTGCTGCGATGCGCCTTCGTCGAGCTGGCGCCGGCGCACCGCATCGACGACGCGCCGGCGCGCGACGGTGAGCAGCCAGGCTTCGGCATTCGCGGGCACGCCCGTGCGCGGCCAGTCCTCGAGCGCGGTGCCGAACGCTTCGGACAAAGCGTCTTCCGCACCGGCGACGTCGCCCGTGCGCGCCGCGAGGATGGCCACGAGCTTGCCGTAGCTGCGCCGCGCGGCCGCCTCGGCGGCGTCCCTTACATCGACCACACCGGCCGCACTTCGACCGTGCCGTGGCTCGCGCCCGGGCAGCGCGCCGCCCACGACAACGCGGCGTCGAGGTCGGCCACGTCGATCAGGTAGTAGCCCCCGAGCTGCTCGCGCGTCTCGATGAACGGGCCGTTGAGCACCTCGGTCTTGCCGTCGCGCACCTTCACGGTGGTCGCGGCGTCGGCAGTGCGCAGGCGATTGCCGCCGCGCATCACGCCCGCCTTCTGCAGGGCTTCGCTGTAGGCGCCGTAGGCCGCCAGGCTGGTGGTGCGTTCGGCTTCGCGCATGGCTTGCAGGCCGGCGGGGTCGACGTGGATCAGCAGCATGTATTCCATCGAAATCTCCTTGGGTTGCGGACGCGCCCGGATGGCACGCCCGGACAATGTCGGCCGGCCAGCCGCGATTTCGACAGGCTACGCGGAAAATTTCAAGCGGTCAGGCGCGGACGCTTTCGCCGAGGCACGCCACGGCGGCGGCGATGCCCTGCCCGTGCGGGATGCCCAGCGCCTTCAGGCCGACCTCGACCACGCCCAGCGTGCCGAGGATCATCGGCGCGTTCACGTGGCCCATGTGCGCGATGCGGAAGGCCTTGCCTTCCAGCTCGCCGATGCCGCTGCCGAGAATGACGCCGCACTTGTCGCGACAGTAGCGCTGCAGTTCGAGCGGATCGCGCCCCTGCCCCATGAGCACGGTCGTGACCGTGTCCGAGCGGTCCGCGTTGTCGCGGATGTTGAACGCAAGCACCCCGCCCTCGCTCCACGCCGTGACCGCGCCGCGCACGGCGTCCGCGAGCAGCCGGTGGCGGCGGAAGGCATGCTCGAGCCCTTCCTCGAACAGCAGGTCGAGCGCCTTGCGCAGGCCGAACAGCAGGTGCACCGGCGCCGTGCCCGCGTACTTGCGGTAGTGCTCGACGCCCTCGCGCTCGGTCCAGTCCCAGTACGGCGTGCGCATGTTCGCCTTCTGGTGCACGGCGCGCGCGCGCTCGTTCACGGCGACGAAGCCCAGGCCCGGTGGGGTCATCAATCCCTTTTGCGACGCCGACATCGCGACGTCGATGCCCCATGCGTCCATCTCGAACGGCACGCAGGCGAGCGAAGCCACGGCGTCGACGATGTACAGCGCCGGGTGCCCCGCCGCGCGGATCGCCTTGCCGATCGCCTCCACGTCGTTCATCGCGCCCGAAGCCGTGTCGACATGCGCGACGAGGATCGCCTTGATGGAGTGATTGCGGTCGGCGCGCAGGCGCGCCTCGACTTCCGCAGGACGCACGGCGCGCGACCAGTCGCCGGGCAGCACATCGACCTCGGCGCCCATCGCACGCGCCGCCTGGCCCCATGCCATCGCGAAGCGCCCGCTTTCCAGCACCAGCACCTTGTCGCCGCGCGACAGCACGTTGGACAGGACGGCTTCCCACGCGCCGTGCCCGTTGGCGATGTACATGTGCGTGCGGCCCCGCGTCGCGAACAGCTTGCCGAGGTCGCGCAGCAGGCTGTCGGTGAGCTCGACCATCTCGTTCGAATAGATGTCGAGCGGGGGGCGGTGCATGGCACGCAGCACCTCGTCGGGAATGTTCGTCGGTCCCGGGATCGCCAGGAATTCCTTGCCTGCTTTGACTGTCATGCGCGAAGTCTAAGCGGCGCCGATGTTGGGCACCAGCGCACCGGCGGGCTGGCCGCTCTTGAGCGCCGCGGTGAACGCGAGCATGCGGTCGATTGGCACGCGCGCACGGTCGATGATGGCCTCGTCCACGAAGATCTCGTTGCCCATCGACTCGAGCACGTGCGCGACGCCGGCCAGGCCGTTCATCGCCATCCACGGGCAATGCGCGCAGCTCTTGCACGTGGCGCTGTTGCCCGCGGTCGGCGCTTCGTGGAACACCTTGCCCGGGTTGAGCGTGCGCAGCTTGTGCATCATGCCCTTGTCGGTGGCGACGATGAATTCCTTCGCGTCGAAGTCGTGCGCCGCCTTCAGGATGCCCGACGTCGAGCCGACCGCGTCGGCCAGCGCCACGACTTCGGCCGGCGACTCGGGATGGACGAGGATCTTCGCGCCCGGATGCTCGCGCTTCATGGCCTCCAGCTCGAACGCCTTGAACTCGTCGTGCACGATGCACGAGCCGTTCCAGAACACCATGTCGGCGCCGGTCTCGCGCTGGATGTAGTGGCCCAGGTGCTTGTCGGGAGCCCACAGGATCTTGTGGCCCTTCTCCGCGAGCGCGCGCACGACGTCCACGGCGCAGCTGGACGTGACGAGCCAGTCCGAGCGCGCCTTCACGGCGGCGCTGGTGTTCGCGTACACGACCACCGTGCGATCGGGATGCGCGTCGCAGAACGCCGAGAACTCGTCGATGGGGCAGCCGAGGTCGAGCGAGCAGGTCGCGTCGAGGTCGGGCATCAGCACGCGCTTGTGCGGCGACAGGATCTTGGACGTCTCGCCCATGAAACGCACGCCCGACACGACGAGCGTCGTGGCCGGGTGGTCGCGCCCGAAGCGCGCCATCTCGAGCGAGTCGCTCACCAGGCCGCCGGTTTCCTCCGCGAGGTCCTGCAGGTCCGGGTGCACGTAGTAGTGCGACACCATCACCGCGTTGCGTTCCTTCAGCAGCCGCTTGATCTTTTCCTTGAGCGCGATGCGTTCGGCAGGCGATGGCTCGGCGGGAATGCGCGCCCACGCGTGCCGCGTGTCGCACGTGCCCGCGGGCAGCGGGTGTTCGTATTCGACGTCCTTGATCGGGATGACGGCAGACATGGGCGCGTGGAATCAGATGCCGGCGAAACGCATCGAGAAGTCGATGGCCTTCACGTCCTTCGTCAGCCCCCCGCTGGAGATGCGGTCGACGCCCGTTTCCGCCAGGCCGCGCAGGCCGTCGAGCGTGACGCCGCCGGAGATTTCGAGGATGGCTCGGCCGCCGTTGATGCGCACGGCTTCGTGCAGCGTCGGCAGGTCCATGTTGTCCAGCAAGA
Organism: Ramlibacter sp.; assembly: GCA_036561125.1. Taxonomy (GTDB): domain Bacteria; phylum Pseudomonadota; class Gammaproteobacteria; order Burkholderiales; family Burkholderiaceae_C; genus Ramlibacter. The sequence continues at coordinate 4,004 of DATBPW010000226.1, forward strand.
CCATCTTCGCGCCCGCACGCAACGCCTCTTCGAGCTGCGCCAGCGTTTCGACTTCGATCTCGACGAACTTCGCGCCGGCCGCGACGTGGCGCGCCGCATCGAGCGCCGCGGTGACACCGCCGGCCGCGGCGATGTGGTTTTCCTTGATCAGCACGGCGTCGAACAGGCCGATGCGGTTAGGGGTACCGCCGCCCGCGCGCACGGCGTACTTCTGCGCCAGGCGCAGGCCCGGCAGCGTCTTGCGCGTGTCGACGATCTGCGCGCGCGTGCCGCGCACGGCCTCGACGTAGGCCGCCGTCTTCGTTGCGACGGCGCTGAGCAGTTGCAGGAAGTTGAGCACGGTGCGTTCGGCCGTGAGCAGCGACCGCGCCGGGCCTTCGACCTCCAGCACGGTGTCGCCTGCCTTGCAACGCTTGCATTCGTCGACGAGCCAGCTCACACAGAGCGACGCATCGACCTGCCGCAACGTCGCGTCGACCCACGGCCGGCCGCACACCACGGCGGCTTCGCGCGCGAGCACGCGCGCCGATGCGCGCCGGTCCGCTGGCACCAGCGACGCGGTCAGGTCGCCGGTGCCCACGTCTTCGCGCAACGCGCGCGCGGCGTCGTCATCGGCGGTGCGGGAGAGCAACTGCAACTCGGCGTTAATCGAATTCATCGAGCGAGCATAACGCCGCGCCCGAATGCCTTGCCGAATGAGGGATTCAGCGCGGCAGCGGCCGAAGCAGCTGGGTTGCGAGCGCTTCGTAGCTGGCGCGCGCCGTGCGCATGCGCTCGGCGAGGATGGCCGGCGAGCCGCCGACGATGCGTTGGGCCGATGCCCGCATCGCCTGCACGACCTCCGGCTCGTGAAGGATCGTTTCCAGCACCGAGTTGATCGCGGCCAGCCGCGCCGGCGGCGTGCCCCTCGGCGCGAACACGCCCGTGAACGCTTCGAGCACGAAGCCCTTCCACAAATCGCCCAACACGGGGGGCGCCGACCTCACTTCGGGCGGCAAGCCCGATGCATCGGTGACCGCCAGCAGGCGCACCTTTCCCGCCGCCATGAAAGGCAGCAAGGGCGCGACCGGTGCGAAGAGCACGTCGCCGCTGCCGCCGATCAACGCGGTCGTGGCCGGCGCGATGCCGGGAAAAGGCACTGTCGTCGATGCGCCGCCCACGGCCGCCTTCAGCTGCTCGCAGGCGAATTCCCCGGCACCGGGGATCGCCAGGCAATCGAGTCCCCGCGCACGGCGCGATGCGGTCGCGGCGAGCGATTCGAGCGACGGGATCCCGCCCGTGCCGGATGAAAACAGGCCGAAGGTTTCCTCCGACACCTGGATCACGGGCGCGAGCGAATCCTCCTGGAAGCTCGTCTTCTGGAGCAGGTGCGCGAGCACGAGCGGCGTCGAGCCGAACAGGAGTGTCGATCCGTCGGCCGCCGCACGCGCGACAACTTCGGCGCCGACGATCATGTTGGCGCCCGGCCGGTTCTCCACGATGACCTGCGTGCCGCGGGACTGCCAGCGCTGCGCCACCAGCCGCGCCGTTGCATCGAGCGTGCCTCCCGGCGGCACGGGCACGATGAGCCGGACCGCGGCGAGCTCCTGCGCGCGCGCCGCGAGAGGCGCCAGCGCAGGCGCCGCGAGCCACGTGGCGAAGGCCCTTCGCTTCACGCGGGCGCCCGCACCCGCTGGGCCAATGAGGATCGCAGCACCTTGCCCGCGTCGTTGCGCGGGAAATCGTCGACGCGCACGACGCGATGCGGCACTTGGTGCGCGGGCAGTTCGAGCCGGCAGCGCTCGATGATGTCCTGCGTCGAGCACGCCTCCTGCGCAACGAGCACGGCCACGAGCTCCGCATTGCCGCCGGATCGCTCGGCCGCGACCAGCACGCACTCCTGCACGCCGTCCTGGCTCGCGATGAATCGCTCGGCGGCTGCGGGATCGAACTTGATGCCGCCGAGATTGACGACGTTGTCCTGACGGCTGGCAAGGAACACGCGGCCCTGCGCATCGACACGTCCGACGTCCTTCGACAGGAACCAGCCGTCGCGGAAGGCATCCTGGCTTGCGCGATCCGCGCCGGCGTGTCCCGCATAGCCGCTCGCCAACGTCGGCGAGCGGAACTTGAGGCGCCCGGTTTCGCCGGGGACAAGAGCGGCGCCGTTCTCATCGAGCGCCTGCGCCTGCATGCCCGGGAGCAATCGGCCGGAGCATTCGGGCTCCGCGTCCATGAGCTGCGGCGACAGCAGCGCGATCAGCCCCGTCTCCGTGCTGCCGTAACTCACCCACAGGTTCTGGCAGAGCTCGCGAAGCACGCGGCGCTGCGCCGGCGTGAGTGCGGCGCCGCCGACCAGCATGCAGCGCGGACGCCGGCGGATGTCGCTGCGCTCGCCGCGCAGGCGCGCGGCCATCTGCAACGCATTGCGCGGGCTGGTCACGAGCAAGTCCACGTCGCTGCGCGCGAGGCAATCGAGCGCTTCTTCGGGGCCCGGCGCGAGCTCGACCTGCGCGCCGCGCGACAACTCCCGAAACCAGTAGGCCACCGCGAATTCCACTGCGCAGCCCATCGCCACCACGGTCTTCTCGCCCATGAGGGGCGCGAGCTGCGACAGGACACGCGCCTTCGCGAGGCAGCTGGCCTGCGACAGCTTCACGGTCCTGGCATCGCCCGTGGTGCCCGACGAGAACGAGATGCGCCACAGCGCTTCGGGCGCACGCTGCACGGCCGGGTGGGTTTGCGATGCCGCTGACGCCAGCTGCGCAAGCGTGAAGGTCCGCTCGCTGGCCGACGCAGGTCCACGCATCGTGGCGAACATCGTCGCGCCCGCGTCACGGCACGCATCCATCCCGCCGTTCGGGAGCGACATCGACGCGCCACCGGCCCACGCGACGGCCAGGCTCGCGCACACGAAATCCACGCCGTCGCATTGGAGCGCGACGATCTCGTCTTCGCGCAGGCCGGCGGCGGTGAATCCGGCGGCGAGCCTGCGCACGCGTGCGAACAGGTCGCGATAGCTGATCGTGCCATCTGGTGTGCCCATCGCGATCGCATCGGGCTGCGCAACCGACTGCCCCGCGAACAGCCCTGCCACGTTCATCGCACTCAATCCTCCAGGTTCCCGGCTCGGCCATTATCAGGCGGGCACCGTCCTACGGTGCGGCGGTTCGGGATGTGCGACAGTGCGCGAATGGACACGGCCTATTCGACTTCGCCGCCGACCCGCGAGGAGGTCGACGAGATGACGGGCGCGGTCGTGCTCGAATTCGGCACGTCGTGGTGCGGCTTCTGCCGCGCGGCGCAACCGCTGATCGCGAAAGCGCTGCCGTCGGGCGGCGAAGTGCGGCACCTGAAGATCGAGGACGGGCCGGGCCGCAAGCTCGGGCGCTCGTTCGGCGTCAAGCTCTGGCCGACGCTGGTGTTCCTCAAAGACGGGCGCGAGCTCGCGCGCGTGACGCGGCCGCGCAGCGACGC
>DATBPW010000227.1:0-10600 GCA_036561125.1 Ramlibacter sp.
CAAGGTCATCATCTCGAGCACGTCGCCGCACTGGGTGCTGCAGCGCAAGCTCGACGCGTTCGAAAAGCGCGGCGGCGCGCAGGCGCGCAAGCTCACCGAGGATTTCTGGACGCACCCGGACCGCGACACGTTCCAGGCTTATTGGGACGGTGCGCGCGAGTTGTACAACACGCGGCCGCCGGCCGATCCGGATGCGGGCGAGCGTGCCACCTTCAACCTCGACATCCTGCTGCACTTCGCGGGTGGCGAGATCCGCACGATGCAGCTCGCGCCGGGATTGAAGCGCGCGCAGTGCCCGGTGCTCGTAATGACCGGCGAGGAAGACCCGATCTGCCCGCCCGGGGATGCCGACGATATCGTGGCCGCCCTGCCGCCGCACCTCGTGCAGTTCGCGAAGTTCCCGCGCGTCGGGCACGGCGCGTGGCGCGACGATGCCGATGCCGCATTCGCCGTCCTGCGGCGCTTCATCACGCAGTAGGCGGAACGGCGCCGGACGCGGCCAGGTCGAGCACTTCGCTCCCGTCGAAGATCCATTCGTCCTTCACCGGATGGAACAGCAATGCGCCGTGCCCGCGGTTGCGCAATTCCGGCAGCGAGATCGCCGGCCGCGCGCGCACCGACGATTGCATCGCGAGCAGCGGGACCGGGTCCGGGACCCCGGAGGCGTAGCACGGCCCGCGCACGTTGAGGTCCTCGAGGTGATGCCCGGCGCGCAGCAGCACCGTCGGGATCACCGCTTCGAAGTGGCCGGCCCAGCCGTCGCGGTGCGCCTGCTCGACTTCCTGCAGCGCGCGATGCGAGAAGCGCGCGATCGCCATGAATGCCTTGTACAGCTGCGTGGCTTGCATGGCCACGGACGCGGGCCGGGTGAACGACATCCACCAGAACCAGTCGGGCCACTCGTTGATGTTGTGGAAGTGCGATGCGATCAGTGCGGCGTCGCCGTCCGAGCGCGCTTCGAGGAAGGGCCGCCATGCGCCGCGCAGCTCGACGTCGTACTCCACCTGCCAGTAGAACGAATGCGGATGCGAGCGCGCGAACAGCAGCAGCGGGAAGTGCGCGTTGGACAGGACGCCGCGCATGCCGAAATAGGGCAGGCCCAGCTGCGACGGCAGTGTCGCCGCGGAAAAGCGGAACAGCGCATCGGAGGCGCCGATGCCTGCGAGCGCGGTGTCCCAGCGCGATGCGACGTTCGCGTCATCGGACTGCAGCAGCAGGAAGACGTCGGCCACCGGCGACGCCTCGCGCCACAAGCGCGTGAAGCGGCGCGCGATTGCTTCGCTCCAGAGGTGCGTGAGGAAGACGACCGCCGTGCCGTGCATGGGGGCGATTATCGGCGCGGCCATGAAAAAGCCCGCTTGCGCGGGCTCGCCGGGTCTACTTTGGCGGAGACGGAGGGATTCGAACCCTCGATGCACGTTTTTGCGCACATACTCCCTTAGCAGGGGAGCACCTTCGGCCTCTCGGTCACGTCTCCTGGCCAGCGGGCATTATGCCCGATGGGAGTGCTCTTCAGTGGTCCGCCACCGGCGCCTGGTCCAGGTCGAAAGCCCGGTGCAATGCGCGCACCGCGAGTTCCATGTACTTCTCGTCGATCACCACCGAGGTCTTGATCTCGCTCGTGGAGATCATCTGGATGTTGATGCCCTCCTCGCTGAGCGCGCGGAACATCTTCGCCGCGATGCCGACGTGGCTGCGCATGCCGATGCCGACGATCGACACCTTGCAGATGCGCGTGTCGCCCTCCAGGCGGTCGGTGCCCAGCGCCGGCAGCACCTTGGACTTGAGCAGGTCCATCGTGCGCGCGTAGTCGTTGCGGTGCACGGTGAACGAGAAGTCGGTCTTCCCGTCCTTCGAGATGTTCTGGATGATGACGTCGACCTCGATGTTCGCATCGGCCACCGTGCCGAGGATGTTGTACGCGATGCCCGGCTTGTCCGGCACGCCCAGGATGGAGATCTTGGCTTCGTCGCGGTTGAACGCGATGCCCGAAACGACGGCTTGTTCCATTTTCTGGTCTTCCTCGAAAGTGATCAGCGTGCCCGAATGCGATTCCTCGTCGATCGGGATGTCCCACGGCGTGAAGCTGGACAGCACGCGCAGCGGCACCTTGTACTTGCCCGCGAATTCCACCGAGCGAATCTGCAGCACCTTCGACCCCATCGAGGCCATCTCGAGCATTTCCTCGAAGCTCACCGCGTTCAGGCGCCGCGCCTCGGGGACGATGCGCGGGTCGGTGGTGTACACGCCGTCCACGTCCGTGTAGATCAGGCACTCGTCGGCCTTGAGCGCCGCGGCCACCGCGACGGCCGACGTGTCGCTGCCGCCGCGGCCGAGCGTGGTGATGTTGCCGACGTCGTCGATGCCCTGGAAGCCCGTGATGATCACGACCTTGCCCGCCGCGAGATCGGCGCGCACCTTCTTGTCGTCGATCGATTCGATGCGCGCCTTGGTATAGGCGCTGTTCGTGCGGATCGGCACCTGCCAGCCTGCATAGCTCACGGCCTGCAGGCCCTCGGCCTGCAGCGCGATCGCGAGCAGGCCCACCGACACCTGCTCGCCCGTCGATGCGAGCATGTCGAGCTCGCGCATCACCGCGTCGTCACTGTGCGCGGGCGACAGTTCCTTGGCGAGACCGAGCAGGCGGTTGGTCTCGCCGCTCATCGCGCTGGGCACGACGACCATGCGATGGCCCGCGCGATGCCACTTCGCGACGCGCTTGGCGACGTTGCGGATCCGCTCGACGGAGCCCATGGAGGTGCCGCCGTATTTGTGAACGATCAATGCCATCGGGGTGATGCAGGAAAGAAGTGGGATGCGGGCTCCGGCGCCCTCGCGGCGGCGCGCGGCGCGCCTTCCGGAATCGCTCAGGGATTATACCGATGGGGTGAACACCAGCACCGCGCCTTCACGCTGCACGAACCCCGTGCCGACCTTGATGCGGATGCGGTGGCCGCGCGTCGCGCAATCGGCGACCTGGTCGAGCAGTTCATCCAACTGCGCCGTGCTCGCCTGCTGCGCGCAGGTGCTCCTGAGCCAGTGGCGCAGGAGATTCGCCTGACGCGGACGCGTCATGCCGCGCAGGGTTTCGATCACCGGCGGCACACCGGTGCGGCGCAAATCCTCCGCCGCGACTTCATCGAGCAGCGCTTGCGCGTCGGCGGCGTGGCGGGCGCTGCGCGCGAATGTATCGCGATACGATGGAAACGCCGCGGCGATTGACGGCAGCACACGGGAGCGGATGCGGTTGCGGGTGTAGGCATCGCTGGCGTTCGTCGGGTCCTCGACCCAGGCGATCCCCTGCGCGCGCAGCCACTCGCGGATTTCGGCAGCACCCACCGGCAGCAGCGGCCGCACGTATGCGACGCCGTCCCTGTCCCAGCGGGGGCGCATGCCCGCCAGGCCCGCGATGCCCGTGCCGCGCGACAGCGCGAGCAGCATCGTTTCGACCTGGTCGTCCGCGTTGTGCGCGAGCGCGACGCTCGCGGCGCTCTCGCGCAGCGCGAGCCGATGCAGCGCGTCATAGCGCGCGCGCCGCGCCGCGTCCTCGGGGCTCTCGCCGCTCTCGTGGCGCGCATCGATGCGTTCGACATGCAACGGCACGCCGAGTGCGGCGCACGCCGTTTCGCAGTGACGCTCGAACTGTGCCGCCGCCGCCTGCAATCCATGGTTGATGTGCAGCGCAATCACCTGCCCGGGCCAGCGCCGCGCGCACGCGACGAGCAGAGCGGTCGAATCCGCGCCGCCGCTGTAAGCGATCGCAAGCGGAAGCGCGGTGTCAAGCGCCGCGACAGCGGCCTCGGGATTCGCAGCCATGTCGCGGATTATGGGCAGCTGCCCGCCGCACCTTAGGCATTCCCCTCAGTCGGGTGTGCAATGCCCAGCCTTAAAATTCGCGGACAAAAGGCATCACCATGCAGAGATTCGGCAAGAACGGTGCAGCCCACAAGGCGCATTTCGTTGGGACCATCGGGGGGCTGCTGCTGCTCGCGGCAACGCAGGCGGCGGCGCAAGGCACGACCAGCAGCGTCGACAGCGCACCGAGCGAAGCGGCGCGCCGCGCCGCGTTGAGTCCGTTCCGCTTCATCCTCCAGAACGCGAGTGCCCCGCGCAAGGCTCCGGCTGCGCCCGCTCCGGCCCACGTTGCGGCGGAGCCGAAGAAGCCCGCCGCCCCGCCGGTCCAGGAAGCGTCCGTGCAACCGCAACCTGCCGCGCCGGCACCGGTTGCACCTGCACCGGCGCCTGCGCCCGCCCCTGCGCCGGAACCCGCTGCCGTCGCCGCCGTCTCGCGCCAGCCGATGGCCGAACCGCCGCCGGTCCGCCGCGACATCATCGCGGTCCAGACCGACCAGCCGCGCCTGACGCCGGCGCTGCTGCGTGAAGACCCGAGCGGCACGGTGAAGATCCAGTTCGACATCAACTACGACGGCAGTGTCGGCGAAGTGAAAGTGGTGTCGAGCACGAACCGGTCACTGAACAAGCCGACGGTCGAAGCGGTGAAGGGCTGGAAGTTCCAGCCGGTCGACGAAGTGCTGACGGTGCAGACCGAGGTCGTCTACAACCTGGACAAGTGACGGCGCGAAGGTCTAGCGCGTTTCGCTGGCCTTCGTGTCCGTGAACCGGCCGTAGCTTTGCAGCCGCTCGTAGCGGCGCTCGAGCAGCTCGCGCGGCTTCAAGTCCGCCAGCTGGCGCAGCGCGTCGCCCAGAGCGCGCTTCAAGAACGCCGCCATCTGCTTCGCATCGCGATGCGCGCCACCGACGGGTTCGTTCACGATCTTGTCGACCAGGCCCAACGCCTTCAGCCGGTGCGCGGTGATGCCCATCGCGTCGGCGGCTTCCTGCGCCTTGTCCGCCGTCTTCCAGAGGATCGACGCGCAGCCTTCGGGGCTGATCACCGAATAGATCGAGTACTGCAGCATCAGCACCTGGTCGGCCACCGAGATCGCGAGCGCGCCGCCGGAGCCGCCCTCGCCGATGATCGTCGTGACGATCGGCACTTCGAGCTGCGCCATCTCGAAGATGTTGCGGCCGATCGCTTCCGATTGCCCGCGTTCTTCCGCGTCGATGCCGGGATAGGCGCCCGGCGTGTCGACGAACGTGAACACCGGCAGCTTGAATTTCTCCGCGGTCTTCATCAGCCGCAGCGCCTTGCGATACCCCTCGGGCCGGCTCATCCCGAAGTTGCGCAGCGCGCGCTCCTTCGTGTCGCGGCCTTTCTGGTGGCCCAGGACCATGCACGGGTTGCCATTGAATCGCGCGAGGCCGCCGATGATCGACAGGTCGTCGGCGAAGTGGCGGTCGCCGTGCAACTCGATGAAGTCCGTGAAGATCTCGTTCACGTAATCGAGCGTGTACGGCCGCTCCGGATGCCGCGCGATCTTGGTGATCTGCCACGGCGACAGGCTGGTGTAGATGTCCTTGGTGAGCTGCTGGCTCTTCTTGGAGAGCTGCTCGATCTCCTCGGAGATGTCGACGGCGGACTCCGTCTGGACGTAGCGCAGCTCCTCGATCTTGGTCTCGAGCTCAGCGATCGGCTGCTCGAAATCCAGGAATGTCCTCTTGGCCAAGGTTGGCTCCTTGTTGTCGTGCCCGCCCGGTCAGTACTCCACCGGGAGCGGGTCGAGAGAGCGCCAAATATACCAAGTCGCGACGCTGCAGTACGGATCCCACGCGGCCGCGACTTCGCGCGCGTCGCTGCGGCTGACGGGGTCGCCCGAGAAATAATTCCTGCTGATGCCGGTGATCAGGCCCACGTCGTCCAGCGGCAGCACGTTGGGCCGCATCAGGTGGAAGATGAGGAACATTTCCGCGGTCCAGCGGCCGATGCCGCGGATGCCGACGAGCTCCGCGATGATTTCTTCGTCGGGCATGTCATGCCACGAGGCGACGTGGATCGCACCCGAATCGAAATGCAGCGCGAGGTCGACGAGGTACTCGATCTTGCGCGCCGACAGGCCCGCGGCCTGCATGTCGTCGACCTTCAGGCGCAGCACATTCGCCGCGTTCACGCGGCGCGGCAATTTCGCGAACCGGTCCCACACCGTCTGCGCCGCCTTCACCGAGATCTGCTGGCCCACGATGCTGCGCGCGAGCGTGGTGAACGCGTCGCCGCGCGACTGCAGGCACGCCTCGCCGAACTGCGGGATCAGCCGCTTCATCACGCGATCCTTCTTCGCGAGATGGCGGCACGCCTCGTCCCAGTAGTCGGGGCGCGCGACCGTGACGGGCACGGCGCTCAAGACGCCGACTCCCACGTGGTGCCGGTGGGCGAATCTTTCAGCACGATGCCTTGCGCCAGCAGGTCGTCGCGGATGCGGTCGGCTTCGCTGAAGTTCTTCGCCTTCTTCGCTTCGGCTCGCGCATCGATCATGCGCTGCACGGTCGCGTCGTCGAGTGTCGAGCCCGCGCGCAGGAAGGCTTTCGGGTCGCCTTGCAGGATGCCGAGCGTGCCGCCAAGCGCCTTGAGCAACCCGGCCAGTTGCGCGGATTTCGTGCGATTGACTTCTGCCGCCAGGTCGAACAGGACGGCAACGGCTTCGGGCGTGCCGAAGTCGTTGTCCATCGCAGCCTTGAAGCGTGATGCGAACGGCTCGCCCCAGTCGAGCGCGACATCGGCCGGGGCGACGAGATCCAGCGCGGTGTAGAGCCGCCTCAATGCGGCGCGCGCGTCGTCGAGGTGCTTGTCGCTCCAACCGAGTTCGCTGCGGTAGTGGCCGCGCACCAGGAAGAAGCGCACCGTCTGCGCGTCGTAGAGCTCGAGCACCTGCGGCAGCGAGAAGAAGTTGCCGAGCGACTTCGACATCTTCTCGCCGTCGATGTTGAGGAAGCCGTTGTGCATCCAGTAGTTCGCGAGCGGCACGCCGAACGCGCCTTCGCTCTGCGCGATCTCGTTCTCGTGGTGCGGGAAGATCAGGTCGGTGCCGCCGCCGTGGATGTCGATCGGCTGGCCGACGATGGAGCGGACCATCGCGGAGCATTCGATGTGCCAACCCGGGCGGCCCATGCCGAACGGGCTTTCCCACTTGGCGTCCTGCGGCTCGGTCGGCTTCGCGCTTTTCCACAGTACGAAGTCGAGCGGGTCGTTCTTGCCTTCGAGCACGGCGACGCGCTCGCCGGCGCGCAGTTCGTCGAGCGACTTGCCCGACAGCTTGCCGTAGCGCGGCAGCGCGCGCACCGCGAAGTTCACGTCGCCGCTGTCGGCGCGATAAGCGAGTCCCTTGTCCTCGAGCGCGCGCACGATGTCGACCATCTCGGCAATGAAGTCGGTCGCGCGCGGGTCGTGCGTGGGGCGCTGGATGCCGAGCGCGTCATAGTCGGCGTACATGAGCGCGGTCATGCGTTCGGCGAGTGCACGCACCGTTTCGCCGTTCTCCACGGCGCGGCGGATCATCTTGTCGTCGATGTCGGTGATGTTGCGCACGAAGTCCACCGCGAAGCCGCTCGTTTCGAGCCAGCGGCGCACCACGTCGAACGCAACGGCCGAGCGCATGTTGCCGATGTGCGGGCGGTCGTACACGGTGACACCGCAGACATACATGCGCACGCGGCCCGGTTCGATCGGGGAAAAATCCTCCAGTGCACGCGTGAGCGTGTTGTAGATGCGCAGGGTCATGGGGGCTTGGCGTGAGGACCGCGCGACAGGGGGCGGCGGCTACAATCGAGCGCAGTATATGGCCAATCTCCTGCAGACCGCACGCGTCGCCGCCGCCTGCTCGTTCGCCGCGCTCGCCGCGTTCGCGCAGTACGCGCACGCGGATGAGTACTCGGACGTGAACCGGCTCGTGCAGGCGAAGCAGTATGACGAGGCGCTCGCGCGCGCCGACAAGTACCTGGCCGGCAAGCCGCGCGATCCGCAGATGCGTTTCCTCAAGGGCGTGATCGAGGCCGACAGCGGCAAGCGCGCCGAGGCCATCACGACGTACACGCAGCTCACGCAGGAATACCCGGAGCTGCCCGAGCCGTACAACAACCTCGCGGTGCTGTATGCGCAGGAAGGCGAATACGACAAGGCGCGCGACGCGCTCGAGGGCGCGGTGCGCGCGAATCCCGGTTACGCGACCGCGTACGAGAACCTCGGCGACGTGTATGCGAAGCTCGCGAGCCAGTCGTATGCGAAGGCGCAGCGCATCGACCCCGCCAATGCCACCGCGCCCGCGAAACTCGCGCTTGTGCGCCAGCTGCTGTCGTCCACGCAGGCGGCAGCGCACTAGTTCCCCCAAGAAAAGGAGTCCGAGAGATGCAGATCACCCGCCGAGCCGCGGCTTTCATCCTGTCCGCGGGCCTTGCCCTGTCGTCGGCGGCGTCGTTCGCCGCCGAGAACCCGCGCGTGAAGTTCACGACCAACATGGGCGACTTCGTCGTCGAGGTGTATCCCGACAAGGCGCCGAAGACGGTCGAGAACTTTCTCGAGTATGTGAAGGCCAAGCACTACGACGGCACGATCTTCCACCGCGTCATCAACGGCTTCATGATCCAGGGGGGCGGCTACGACAAGGGCTACAACCCGCGGCCCACGCGCCCGCCCATCGCGCACGAAGGCGCGGCGATCATCGCGCACGGCGGCCCGAAGAACGTGGTCGGCGCGATCGCCATGGCGCGCACGAGCGACCCGAACTCGGCGACCGACCAGTTCTTCATCGACGTCGTCGACAACACGCGCCTCGATCCCTCGCCCGCCGATCCCGGCTACGTCGCGTTCGGCAAGGTGGTGAGCGGCATGGACGTCGTGAACAAGATCAAGTCCGTGCCCACGGGCGCGGCCCCCGGCGGCGCGGCGCGCATGTTCCCGCGGGACGTGCCGCAGAAGACCGTCATCATCGAATCCGCGACCCTCGTTCCCTAAGGAGTCCCCATGGCCAACCCGCGAGTCGACCTGCACATCGCCAACTACGGCGTGATCACGCTCGAGCTCGACGCCGACAAGGCGCCGCAGTCCACGAAGAACTTCCTCGACTACGTCAAGGCCGGCCATTACGACGGCACGATCTTCCACCGCGTCATTCCCGGCTTCATGGTCCAGGGCGGCGGCTTCGCGCCCGGCATGACGCAGAAGAAGACGAACGCGCCGATCCAGAACGAGGCGAACAACGGCCTGAAGAACGCCAACTACACGGTGGCGATGGCTCGCACGTCCGATCCGCATTCGGCGAGCGCGCAGTTCTTCATCAACGTCGCCGACAACGACTTTCTGAACCACACCGCGCCGAGTTCGCAAGGCTGGGGCTACGCGGTGTTCGGCAAGGTGGTGGGCGGGCAGGACGTGGTCGACCGCATCAAGTCCGTGAAGACCGGCCGCAAGGGCTTCCACGACGACGTGCCGAATGACGACGTCGTGATCGAGAAGGCCGTCGTCGCCGGCTGACCGCGGTGCAAGCGCACGCGCTGCCACGCTTCGCGGAGCTGCACGCGCCGCCCGCGTGGCGCACGGTCGAAATCATCTCCGACCTGCACTTGCAGGCGTCGCAGCCGCGCACGTTCGAGGCGTGGCGCGACTACATGGCCGCATGTGGCGCCGACGCGCTGTTCATCCTCGGCGACTTGTTCGAGGTGTGGATCGGCGACGACGTGCTGGATGAACCCGGCTTCGCGGCCGATTGCGCCGCAGTGATCGCGGCGACGGCAAGGCGCATGCCGGTGTTCCTGATGCACGGCAACCGCGACTTCCTCGTCGGTGCGGGCCTGATGAAAAGCTGCGGAGCGACGCTGCTCGACGATCCGACCGTGTTCACGTTCGGGGGACGGCGCTGGCTGCTCACGCACGGCGACGCGCTTTGCGTCTCGGACACGGGCTACATGCAGTTCCGCGCGATGGTGCGCAATCCGCAGTGGCAGCGCGAGTTCCTCGCGAAACCGCTCGCCGAGCGCATCGCGATCGGCCGCGCGACGCGCGAACAGAGCGAAGCCAACAAGCGCGCCGGCGCGGGCATCGACTATGGCCAAGTGGACGACGCGCTCGCGGCGCGGTGGCTCGACGCGGCCGATGCGCCGACGATCATTCACGGCCACACGCACCAGCCGCGTGAACATGATCTCGGCGCGGGGCGCGAGCGCATCGTTCTCACCGATTGGGACGTGGACGCGACCCCTCCGCGGCGCGAGGTGCTGCGCCTGAGCCCGGCGGGTGCGCGGCGCATTGCGTTGACTTGATGTTCGGCTGGCTGCGCAGGCGCGCGCCCGCGCGCGACATACCTGAATCGTTGTGGCAGGCGGTGCTCGTGCGTTACCCGTTCCTCGCGCAGCGCGACGCCGGGCAGCTGCAGCACTTGCGTGAGCTCGCGGGCCAATTCCTCGCGCAGAAGGAGTTCACCGGGGCGATGGGGTTCCTGATCACCGACGACGTCGCGCTGTCGATCGCCGCGCAAGCGGTGCTGCCCGTGCTGCATCTCGGCTTGCACTGGTACGACGATTTCGTCGGCATCGTCGTGCACGCGGACGAAGTGGTCGCTAAGAGGACCGCGATGGACGACGCGGGCGTCGTGCACGACTGGGAGGAAGTGATCGCTGGCGAAGCGATGGACCGCGGGCCCGTGATGCTCAGCTGGAGCGACGTCTCGGGTGCGGGCGAACGCGCGCACGAAGGCTACAACGTCGTGATCCACGA
>DATBPW010000228.1:0-2908 GCA_036561125.1 Ramlibacter sp.
GCACCGGATCGCGGCCACGGCCGCTGCTGCGCGACGACTTCGAAGCGCGTGCGCTCGATCGCCATGCGCGAATTCGCGCGCGAGAAGTTCAGCGTCGCGGGAATGAGGCCGTTGCGCAGCGCGAGCGCCACCTTGATCAGCGAAGCAGCGCCCGCGGCGGTGTCGAGGTGGCCGATGTTCGTCTTGATCGAGCCGATGCCGCACGACCCCGCGCCCGCATCGCCGTACGCCTGCGCGAGCGCCGCGACTTCGATCGGGTCACCGACCGGCGTGCCGGTGCCGTGCGCTTCGATGTACGACACCGAGCCGGGATCGACCCCGGCGACGGCCAGCGCCTCGGCTGCGGCGCTGGCCTGGCCGTCGACGCTCGGCGCGAGATAACCGGCCTTGCCGTAGCCGTCGTTGTTGACGGCCGAGCCGCGGATCACCGCATAGATGTTGTCGCCGTCGCGGATCGCGTCGTCGAGCCGGCGCAGCACCACCACCGCCGCGCCGCTGCCGAAGATCGTGCCCGCGGCGCCGTCGTCGAACGCGCGGCAGTGGCCGTCGGGAGAGAGGATCTCGCCTTCCGCGAACCGGTAGCCGTGCCGGTGCGGCAGCTCGATGCTCACGCCGCCGGCGAGTGCCATGTCGCATTCGCCCGAGAGCAGGCTTTGCGCCGCGACGTGCACGGCCACCAGCGACGTCGAGCACGCCGTCTGCACCGACATGCTCGGCCCCTTGAGGTCCAGCAGGTACGACACGCGCGTGCACAGGAAATCCTTGTCGTTGCCCGTGTGCCGCAGCAGGAACAGGCCCATCGACTTCACCAGCTGCGGGTTCGTGAGCAGGTTGTTGGCGAAGTACGCCTGCATGCCGCAGCCGCCGAACACGCCGACCGCGCCGTCGAATTTCTCCGGCATGTGGCCGGCGTCTTCCAGTGCTTCCCAGCAGCATTCGAGGAAGTGACGGTGCTGGGGGTCGAGCACGGCCGCGTCCTTCTTCGAGAAGCCGAAGAAGTCGGCGTCGAACATTTCCATGTCCGGCAGCACGAGCGATGCCTTGACGTAGTTCGGGTCCGCGAGTTCGCTGTCGGCCACGCCCGCGGCGCGCAACTCGTCGTCGCCGAGCCACTGCGTCGCTTCCTGCCCGGCCGTCAGCAGCTTCCAGAGTTCGCGCGGGGTGCGTGCCGACGGAAACCGCCCTGCGATGCCGACGATGGCTATGCCGTCCATGCGCGCCTCGTCCTCTCGAGCCGGCGCTGTGCGCGCGCGAGCCCGTCATTGACTGCGTTCACTTGCGAATCCGCGCCGCCGAGATGCGCAGCCAGCGCCTTGATCGTCGGCAACCGGAACATGTCCGTGATCGACACTTCGCGGCCGCACGCCTCGCGCAAGCGCCGCTGCACCTGCACCACGGCCAGCGAATGGCCGCCGAGGTCGAAGAAGTTTTCGGTCGCGCCCACCTGCGGCAGGCCCAGCACGTCCTGCCAGATTGCCGCGATCGTCTTTTCGAGCTCGCCCTGCGGCGACGACGTCGTGGGCCGCACGGCGATCACCGCATTCGGTTCCGGCAACGCGCGGCGGTCGATCTTGCCGTTGGGCGTCATCGGCAACGCCGGCAGCACGAGCACGGTTTGCGGCACCATCACTTCGGGCAATTGCAGTGCGAGCGCCGCGCGCATTGCTTCGGGCTCGGGGTTCACGCCCGCTTGCGCCGTCACATAGCCGAGCAGGCGATCCTCGCGTGCGACCACGACGCAGTCCTTCACGCCCGGCTGCTGCGCCAGTGCCGTTTCGATTTCGCCCAGCTCGATGCGATGGCCGCGGATCTTCACCTGGTGGTCGATGCGGCCGAGGAATTCGATCGCGCCGTCCGCATGCCGCCGCACGAGGTCGCCGGTGCGGTACCAGCGCGCGCCGTGCGCATCGGTGACGAAGCGCTCGGCCGTGAGCTCGGGCCGATCGAGGTAGCCGCGCGTCACGCCTTCGCCGCCGATCAGCAGTTCGCCGGGGACCAATGCGGGGCAGTCCATGCCCCACGCGCTCGCGACTCGCAGTTGCGTGTTCGCGATCGGCGTGCCTAACGGCACGAAGTCACCGACCTCGCGCAGCTCGCAAGTCGTTGACCAGATCGTGGTCTCCGTCGGGCCGTACATGTTGAGCAACTGGCCGGGCACCAGCGCGCGCAAGTCCTTCGCGAGCTTCAGCGGCAAGGCCTCGCCGCCGACCATCAGCGCTTGCAGTTTCGACAGCGCCGCGCGGCCGGGCGCATCCGCGACGAGCATCGATGCCATCGACGGCGTGCATTGCAGGTGCGTGACGTCGTTCGCGAGAACCTGCTCCGCCACCGACACGCGTTGCGTCGCGGGCGCCATTCGCGCGGCGGCGTCCATCAGCGCCTTGAGGTGGAGCAGGTGGTCGAGCGCGACCTGCGTCGGGATGCCGAAGTCGACCAGGCACGCGATCTCGTCGACGCCGGCGTCGCGCAGCTTCGCGACGAATTCCAGGCAGCGCTCCTGCGTGCCGAAAAGCGCGCTGGTGCCGTAGTAACGGTTGAACGCGTGATCGAGCAGTGCGTCCATCTCGTCCGCCGACAGCGGCGCCTGCTCCATCACCTCGACCGGGTTCTTGCCGTCGCGCGCGGCACGCTGCACGAACGTGGGGAAGGACCATGCGGCCTGCCGGATCAGGTCCACGGAGCTGCGCAGGTAGTCCTTCATCGGTCCGCGGACGGTCTCGCGCACTTCGTCATCGTCGTCGCCGACGAACGTGTGCAGCATGAGCGTCACGTGCGGCTGCCCCTTGTGCCCGGCCCGGTGCCACGCGGCGCGATAGAGCTTGAGCTTCTCCGCGACGTCTTCGATCTTCTGCCCGAGCAGGTGCGTGAGCAGGTGGCATCCCAGCTGGCCGGCCTGCTCGAACGTCTC
>DATBPW010000229.1:0-7475 GCA_036561125.1 Ramlibacter sp.
GCACGTCGCGCACACGTCGCTTTCAGTGAACGTGTGGCAGCGGCTGCAATGGCGGATGTTCTTCGCCGCGGCGTCGAGCGACTGCGCCAGCTGCTGCATGCCGGTGCGATCGTGCTGCAGCAGGTGGAAGGCCATGCGCGAGGCGGACTTCACGCCCACGCCCGGCAGCCGGCGCAGTGATTCGATGAGCGTGTCGAGGGCGCCGGGCACGTGCTTTAGAAGGGGAGCTTCATCCCCGGGGGCAGGCCCGGCATGCCGGCCGTGATCTTGCCGAGCTTTTCCTGCGACGTCTCCTCGGCCTTGCGCACGGCCGCGTTGAAGGCGGCGGCCACGAGGTCCTCGAGCATGTCCTTGTCGTCGGCGAGCAGGGTCGGGTCGACCTGCACGCGCTTGACGTCATGCTTGCAAGTCATCGTCACTTTCACGAGCCCCGCGCCGGATTCGCCGGTGACCTCGATCGTGCCGAGCTCTTCCTGCGCCTTCTTCAGGTTGTCCTGCATGGCCTGCGCCTGCTTCATGAGGCCGGCGAGCTGTCCCTTGTTGAACATGTCCGTATTCCTTGATTACGCTTACAGCGGCTTGATGCTGCCCGGCACGATTCTCCCCCCAAAGTCTCGCATCATGTCCTGCACGAACGGATCCTTGAGGATGATCTCTTCGGCGGCCTTCTGGCGCGCCTGCGCGGCTGCGGCGTTGCGCCGCGCGGGGCTGTCGGTGACCACGCCCACCTCGACCGCCAGGTTCACGTCGAAGCCCGCGCCGCGCAGCGCGGCCTGCAGGCGGTCGCGGCTCGCGGGCTGGTTGAGCGATTCGCGCTCCACACGCAGCATCCAGTGCCCTTCGTCGCGCGCGACCAGCTGCGATTGCAGCGCGAGCTCGCGCACGAGTGCGGTGACCGCCTCGCGTGCGACCAGGTCCTTCACCGCGGCGTGCCAGAAGTCGCCCTCGGGAGTCGGCGCGTAGTCCGTGGCCGGCGGCGGCACATCGCGTTGCGATTCGTTTTGCACACGCACCGGCACGCCGACGACGCTCTGCACATGGCCGTTCGCGACAGGGCGCGCGGTCGGCTGGATGCGCTGCGGCCGCGACTCGACCACCGGCAGCACGCGCCCGGGCGGCGCGGGCCGCGCCGGTGCGGCCTCATTCAAAGTTTTTTTTTCCGGCTGGACGCCGGGCGCACCGCGCCCTTCGGCGCTGCGAAGAGCGGGCGGCGGGCCCTTGAAGGCCAGCAGGCGCAGCAGCACCATCGTGAGCGCCGCGTATTCGTCGGCCGCGAGTCCGAGCTCGGCGCGGCCGTTCAGGCACATGCTGTAGAGCAGCTGGGTCTCGTCGGGCGCCATCAGCTGCGCCAGCCGCGCGATCGTGGCGGACTCTTCGTCGCTTTCGTCGGCCGACCCGGGAACCGCCTGGATCACCGCCATGCGCTGGAGCACCGCGCACATCTCCTCGAGCGTCGAACCCGCCGACTGGCCGTGCTCGCGCAGCTGGTCCGACACATCGACCACGGTCTTGCCGGCGCCGGTGGCGAGCGCCTCGATCACGTGGAAGACGTGCGAGCGGTCGACGCTGCCCAGCATCTGGCGCACCGCGGCCTCTTCGATCTTGCCGCTGCCGTAGGCGATCGCCTGGTCCGTGAGCGACAGCGCGTCGCGCATCGAGCCGCGCGCGGCGCGCGCGATCAGGCGCAATGCCTGCGGCTCCGCGGGAACGCCTTCCGCTTCGAGCACGCGGTCCAGGTGCATGTGCACGGTCTCGGGCGCCATCGGCCGCAGGTTGAACTGCAGGCAGCGCGAGAGCACCGTCACCGGCACCTTCTGCGGATCGGTGGTCGCCAGCACGAACTTGAGGTATTCGGGCGGCTCTTCCAGCGTCTTGAGCATCGCGTTGAACGCGTGGCCCGTGAGCATGTGCACTTCATCGATCATGAAGACCTTGAAGCGGCCCTGCACCGGCTTGTAAACGGCCTGCTCGAGCAAGGCCTGCACCTCGTCGACGCCGCGGTTGGATGCGGCGTCCAGCTCCGTGTAGTCGACGAAGCGCCCGGCGTCGATGTCCTGGCACGGCTGGCACACGCCGCACGGCGTCGCCGTGATGCCGCCGTTGCCATCCGGCCCGACGCAGTTGAGCGACTTCGCGAGGATGCGCGACACCGTCGTCTTGCCGATACCGCGCGTGCCGGTGAAGAGGTACGCGTGGTGCAGCCGGCCCTGCGTGAGCGCGTTGGTGAGGGCCTGCACGACGTGCTCCTGGCCGACCATCTCGGAGAACGTCCGGGGCCGGTACTTGCGGGCGAGCACGACGTACGACATCGCGGCGATTCTACGTTGCGGCCTGCGCGCCACTGCGGCAGCAGCATCGCCCGTACAATCGCATTCGACGGGCCTCCCCGCATGGTGAAGCGGCCAACCGGGTCAGGTGGGGAACCAAGCAGCCCTAACCATGGAGCCAGTGCCGGGGGTAAGGCTCGTCTCTTCTTCCCCCATCGGAATCGGACTAGCCCGGGTCGGGCAGTTCGCTCACACGCGGCATGGAACTGACGACCCCGCGTCCCGTCCGCGTCCGACAAGCTCGTGCATTCATGCCTCCCATACTGCCTAAGCAGTCTGGGAGGTTCATCGATGCGTTCGGTTCTGGTGCAAGCAATCGGCGGTGCGAATCCCCACACTGCGGCACGCGTGATGGCGGCAGCGCTGCTGCTCCTGTGGGCCTGCGATGCCATCGCGCTGGACACCGAACGCGAAGCGTCCGCGCCGGATGCGACTGTGGTCGCCGGCGACTTCCCGCGGCCCGCGCTCGAAGTGACGACCAGCACGATGCCGCGCTTCGGCACCGCCGACGGCACCACGCAAGCGTCGCGCGTGGACCTGAGCGTGATGCCGCGGCAGGCGTCCGGCGTCGGGCTGTCGCTGGGGGTCACGCGGTATTCGGCGCCGGCGGCGGGATTCGCGCCTTACCCACAGGCTTCGCAGTCGCTCGACCTCGGCCTGCGCTGGCGCTACACGCTCGACAGCAGCCACCGCTTCGACGTGACGGCGTACCGCCGCATGCCGGAGAGCGACGCGATGAGCATGATCGAAAGCCGCGACCCGTCGTACGGTGCGCGCGTCGAGATGGCGCTCGGCGGCAAGGGCCAGCTGCACAGGGGCTTCGTCGCGGAGCACGGCTTCGTCGGCTTCCAGCTCGAAAGCGGCGCGCGCCTGACCGTCAAGCGCAGCGGCGGC
This sequence comes from Ramlibacter sp., assembly GCA_036561125.1. GTDB lineage: Bacteria > Pseudomonadota > Gammaproteobacteria > Burkholderiales > Burkholderiaceae_C > Ramlibacter. Next base: position 3,222 of record DATBPW010000229.1, read on the forward strand.
GTGCCGATGCTCTACTACCGCAACAGTTTCTGATCAGGGCACCGCGACGACGCGGCCTTGCGCCGTGAGGAACGCCGCACGCACCGGCGCGCCGGGATGGATCGCCCGCATCGCCTCGCGATAACGTTGCATCTGCTGGATCAGCGTGGCTTGCCTTTGCGGCTCGTTCGCGCTCTTGTAATCGAGCACCCACCACTCGCCGCCCGTGCGGCGCACGAGCCGATCGATCCGCAGCAGTTCGCCGGCATGGTGCAGGCCGACTTCGTTGCCGGCCCATTCGATCTCGCGCGCATCCCATGCCCAGGAGCCGTCGCCTTGCGCGATGCGCTGCGCGCGCTGCGCGGCCTCTTGCGCGTCCGCGAGCGCGAGCCGGAACTCGCGCGCGACGCGGCGCACCTGCGCGGCGGAATATTGCGTGCCGGGCGACGCCACTTCGAGCAGCCGATGCATCGCCTGTCCCATGCGCGAATCGAACGAATCGGCGGGCGCGGGCGGCGCAGGCTTCGCGCGCTCGGGGAGCGCGACGATTTCGAGGATAGGAAACACGGTGTGCGTGCCGGGCGCGACGAGCGCACGCGCCGGCGGCGCCTCGATCGGCTCGGCGAAGCTTTCGAGCCGCCGCCACCAGCTGCCATCGTCGGCGCTGCGCGGCTCGACGGCGGAGATGACGAGTTCGCGGCGCGCGCGCGTCATCGCGACGTACAGGCCGTTGAGCTCCTCGCGCAGGCGCGCGGCGCGTTCGATGTCCAGCGCTTCCTCGTGGCACACGGGCGGGCGGCTTTCGCTCGCGAGGAACGAGAAGCGCCACGGCGACGGCGCCTCGGCCGGCCATTCGACGACGACGCCCATGGTCTGCGACTTCTGCGGCGGCGAATCGGTGTCGAGCAGCAGCACGATGTCGGCCTCCAGACCCTTCGCGCCGTGCACGGTGAGCAAGTTGACGGCGTCCGTGCTGTCCACCGACGGCGCGTCGATGCCGCCCGCCTTCATCGCGCGCACGAACGAATACGGCGTCGGATAACGCCCGCCGTTCCAGTCCAGCGCCGCACCCAGCAGCGCACGCAGGCGCGCGAGCACGAGGTTGCGCATCTGCGCCGGCGCCGCCGCGGCAAAGCGCGCGAGCACATCCGCTTCGGCATAGATCTGCGCGAGCGCATCGTGCGGCGGCAATGCATCGACGCGCGCCTTCCAGCGCATCAGTTGCGCGCCCGCTTCGCGCAGCCGTGCGGGCATCGCTTCGCGCTGGAGCAGCTCGAGCCACGGGCGCAGCGGCTCGTCGCGCGCCGCCAGCGCAATGGTGACGAGCGCGTCGTCGCCGAAACCGAACAACGGCGACTTCAAGGCGCGCGCCAGCGAAAGGTCGTGCGTCGGCGAGACCAGCACGTCCAGCAGCGCGACGATGTCCTTCACTTCCGGCGCGTCGCACAGGTCGGCGCGCTCCGGCTGCTGCGCGGGCACATGCAGCGCGCGCAGTTCGTCTTCCATCACGGCCAGGCGGCTGCGCTTGCGCGCCAGCACCATGATCTCGCGCGGCGGCGTGCCGCCGGCGATGCGCGCGGCGATCCACGCGGCAGCCTGGCGTGCCTCGACTTCGACGAGCTTTTCCTCGGGCAGCTCGCGCGGCGTGAGCAGGCTGTCGCGCCATTGCTGCGCTTGCGGCTTATCCGCCGCGACCGCATCGCGCTCGATGCGCGGCAAGCGCTGCACGACGCCCGCTTGCGGGGAATCGGTCGTATGGATGCGGAAGTCCTTGTACGAACCGGCTTCCTGCGCCTGCGCCATCACCCGGTTCACCACCGCGAGCACTGCGACGGAATTGCGCCGCGTGTGATCGCAGCTGAGCCGCTCGCCGCCGAGGTCGCGCCCGATGAATTCCTGCGCGGCGCGGAACACCTCCGGGTCCGCGCGGCGGAAGCGGTAGATGCTTTGCTTGGGGTCGCCCACGATGAACACGCTGGGCGCGTCGCCCGCGCCGGCGTACGACTGCAGCCACGAATGCAGCGCGTGCCACTGCAGCGGGTTCGTGTCCTGGAATTCGTCGATCAGCAGGTGGCGCGTGCGGGCATCCAGGCGCTCCTGCACCCAGCCGGAGAGCACTTCGTCGTCCAGCATCATCAGTGCGGCCCGCTCGACGTCGTTCATGTCGACCCAGCCGCGTTCGCGCTTGAGCGCCGCGAATTCGCCCGTGACGATGCGCGCCAGCCGCGTCATGCGCTGCTGGTGCTGCCACGCTTCGTGCTGCAGCCGCGCGGCACAGACGGCCCGCAGCTCCGCTTCGGCTTCCTGCGCAGCCGCGTACTTCGCCAGGTGCTGCGTGAGGCGATCTTCGCTGGCGACGAAGAATGCCTTGCGCAGGATGCGAAAGCGCTCGCCCAGGTCTTCGCCGATGAACGCGGTGACGATCGCATCCGCCGCAGTGAGCGGCGTCTTGTTCTTCTCGGCGCCCAGTTGCCGCGCGCGTTCGTACCAGCGCTCGCGTGCTGCGTCGCCGGCAAGCGCTTCTTGCGGCGCTGCGAAGCCCGCGAATTGCGGGAACTGCTCGTCGAAGCGCCGGACGGACTGCTCGGGCACGCCGTGTTCGTCGGCGAAAGCGAACTCCACGCGCTTGGCGAGCAATGCCGCCAGCGCCTTTTGCGTTTGCGAGCGGCCGTACACCGCCACCGACGCTTCGTAGTCTTCGCGTGCGCCGGCATCGCGCGCGACGGCGGTATAGAAGCGGCGCCAGACGAGTTCGATCGCCTCGTCGTCGCGCTCCAGCAATTCGTAATTGGCGGGCAGGCGCAATCGCTCCAGCACCGACAGCGGCGCGTTGCGCAGCAGCGCCGCGAACCAGCTGTGGAACGTGCGCACCTGCACGGGCCGCCCGCACGCCAGCAGGCGAGCGTGCAGCCCCTTCAGTGCAGCAATGTCCTCGGCGGACGGTTGCGCCACACCGCGCTCGATGAGTTTCTCGCGCAATGCCTGGGGCGATGCGGCGCTGAATTCCGCCACCCAGTCGCCCAGGCGCTTGCGCATTTCGCCCGCCGCTTTCTTCGTGAACGTGATCGCCAGGATCTCGTGCGGCTGCGCGCCCGCGAGCAGTGCGCGGACGATGCGCGAGACCAGCATCCAAGTCTTGCCCGCGCCCGCGCATGCTTCCACGGCGACGCTGCGGCGCGGGTCGCACGCGATCTCGTAGAAGCGCTCGGGCGCCACGTGCTTGCCGTTGTGCTCGTACGCCAGCGACTCCCTGCGCGCGCTCATGCCCACGAATCCTTCCGGCAAAGGCCGCGGGCGGCACAGTACTCGCACGCCGCGCCCTCGCCCATCGCCGAGAGCGGCTCGCCCTTGCCGACGCGGTCGAGATCATTGGCGATGCCCGCGAGCAGCAAGTCGCGCGCGACGGCGACCTCCTTTTGCTCCACGGTCTTCGTTTCGCCCCGCTCGCCGATGTTGATGTACGCGGCGCGCAGTTGCTCATCGCCGAGCAGCGCCGCGTAGAACGCGAGCTGCGTGTCCTCACCCGGGTCGCGGACGCGCTCGCGCGTCTTGTCGTGCGACTCGGTCTTGTAGTCCATCACCATGCGCGTGCCGCCGCGCAGGTTGTCGATGCGGTCGATGCGGCCGAACAGGCGCACGCTCGCGAATTCGCGCTCGTGGTCCTGCTCCGACGATTCGAACGTCGCGCCTTCGGCCGCCTCGTGTTTCGCGAGCCAATCGAGGTAGCCCTCGCGTGCCTGCGCCCACGCTGCGCGGAACGGCAGGAACTCGCCCTCGTCCAGCCGCATCTCGCGCGTGACCTGCGCCGCGGCTTCATCGAGCAGCCCGCGCTTGTCGCCGCCTTGCGCGGCCAGCGCGGTGTGGAACGTGGCCAGGACGCGGTGCAGCCAATTGCCGAAGTCGCGCTTGTCGAGATCCACGTCGATCTCTTCGGGTTCCTGCAAGCCGAGCTGGCGCCGCGCGAAGAAACGGTAGGGGCACATGCGCAGGTCGTCGTAGGCGGTGGCGGAGATCCTCGCGATGCCCAGCAGGCGTCCGTCCGCCGCGGGTCGAGGCGTCCCCGTGGCCGTGACGTCCCGCGCGACGCGCGCTTCCGCTCCGGGCGCGGCGCCGCCTTCCAGGACCAGCGCCTGGACCAGCGGGCTCGGCAGCACGGGCTCGCCGCTGCCGTCCGACCTGCGCCACAAAATGTCGCAATGCGAGGTGTTGAGCGCCAGGCGCCAGGCTTCGCGCGTCTCCGCTTCCATCGCGTCGCGCGCGGGAAGACCCAGCAGT
>DATBPW010000230.1:0-3374 GCA_036561125.1 Ramlibacter sp.
ACCTTGTCTCGTCGGGACTCGGCTGCAGCGACGCGGGAAACGCCCAATTTCCGGATTCGGCCATGTTCAGTCCTCGTCGAACGGCAAGCCGACGTAGTTTTCCGCGAGCATGGTTGCCGCGGCGCGCGAGCCCGCCACATACTGCAGCTGCGACAGCTGCAGGCGGTGGTGAAACGGACTCTCGTCATGGAAACGATGCAGCATCGACGTCATCCACCAGGAGAAATGTTCGGCGCGCCAGACCCTGCGCAGCGCGGTGTCGGAATACTTCTCCAGCAGGTCCGTGCGCCCCGACTCGTAGAAGCCGCCGAGCGCCTGCGCCAGCACCCGGACATCCGCGACCGCGAGGTTGAGCCCCTTGGCCCCGGTCGGCGGCACGATGTGCGCCGCATCGCCGGCGAGGAACAGGCGCCCGTGCTGCATCGGCTCGACCACGAAGCTGCGCATGGCGATCACGCCCTTCTGGAAGATGCGCCCCTCGGTGAGCCGGAAGCCGTCCCGGCCGGCCAGGCGCGCGTGCAATTCCTCCCAGATGCGCGAATCCGGCCATGCTTCGGTCCGGTCGGCGGGATTGCATTGCAGGTAGAGCCGCTGGATCTGCGGCGAGCGGGTACTCACCAGTGCGAAGCCGCGCTCGTGATAGGCGTAGATTAGCTCGTCGGTGGCGGGCGGCGCCTCGACCAGGATGCCGAACCAGCCGAACGGATAGACACGCGTGTACTCCTTGCGCATGCGCGACGGAATCGACGGCCGCGAGACGCCGTGAAAGCCGTCGCAGCCGGCGACGTAGTCGCAGCCGAGCTCGCGCACTGCGCCTTCGCCGTCGTGGAAGCGGAGTTTCGGCAGCTGCGTGTCGAGATCGAGCAGGCTGACGTCCTTTACGCCGAACAGGATCTGCCCGCCCTTGTCCAGCCTTGCCTTGACGAGGTCCCGGATCACTTCGTGCTGTGCGTACACCGTGATGGAGCGCCCGCCGGTGAGCTCGGACAGGTGGATGCGATGGCTTTGGCCGTCGAAGCGCAGGATGACGCCTTCGTGCGGCATGCCTTCGCGTTGCATGCGCTCGCCGACGCCCGATTCGTTCAGCAGGTCGACCGTGCCCTGCTCGAGCACGCCGGCGCGCAGCGTCGCCTCGATCTCCTCGCGGCTGCGCGTCTCGAGCACCACCGACTCGATGCCGCGCAGGTGCAGCAGGTGCGCGAGCAGCAGCCCCGCGGGTCCCGCGCCGATGATGCCGACTTGTGTGCGCATCGTGCTGATATTATCCGGCAGCGTGACGGAAAAAGAGTTCAAATCGGCGGTATTCGTCCACCCGGTGCAGCTGCGCTGGGGCGAATGCGATCCGGCCGGCATCATCTTCTATCCCACTTATTTCCTCTGGTTCGATGCGGCGGCCTGGAACATGTTCGCGCAGGTCGGCTATCACGCGAAGCGGATGCGCGCCGAACACCTGGCCATGCCGCTGGTCGCGGCCGGCTGCGAGTTCAAGCACCCGGCGGAGCAGGAAGACCGCGCCGAGGTGCGCTCGCGCATCGCGCGCTGGGGCGGCAAGTCGTTCGTCCTGGCGCACGACGTGGTGCGCGCGGACGGCACGCTGCTGGCGGCCGGAACCGAAACGCGCGTCTGGGGCCGCTACGAAAACGGCCCCGGCACGCCTCTCAAGGGGCAGCCGATCAGCGACGGCCTGAAGGAACTCTTCAGGGCGAAATAATCTTCCTGGCGTGCGCGAAGGCTGAATTCGCCGCCGGCACGCCGCAGTAGATCGCCGCCAGCATCAGCACTTCCTTCAGTTCCGTGGGCGAGAGCTCGTGCTCCAGGCCCGCGCGCACGTGCAGCTCGAACTCCTCCCAGCTTTTCAGGCCGACCATCATCGCCAGCACCAGCAGGCGCCGCGTGCGGTCGTCCAGCACCGGCCGCGTCCACAGCTCGCCCCAGGCATAGCGCGTGATCAGCGCCTGGAAGTCGTCGGTGAACTCGTGGCGGTTCTTGAGGCGCGCCTCGACGTATTCGACGCCGAGCACCTCCTTGCGGCGCGCGAGGCCGTTCTCGTAGCGCGCGGATTCGTTGCCTGCATGCGCATCGAGGAAGAAATTGCACAGCCGATCGACCAGCGCCGGACCCGCCTCGTGAGTCGGGATATGCGCGCACGGCAACTCGACGTAGCGGGCGCCCGCAATCGCCTGCGCGATCGCCTGTCCCTGCGCGGGCGGCGTCGCCTGGTCGAAGCTGCCGGCGACGACCAGCGTGGGAGCCTTGATCTTCGCCAAACCGGGACGCAGGTCCATGTCGCGGATCGCCGCGCCGCAACCGATGTAGCCGCCCGCGTCGATGGAAAGGAACGTCCGGCGCACGCCGAGGAAACGCGCATCCGCCTGCTTTACATAGGCAGGCGTGAAGAATCGCGCCATCACCATGTCGGCGATCGCGGCCATGCCGCCCGACTTGATGGTCGCGATGCGCGCCGCCCAGGATTCCGGGCCGAAATAGGCCGAGGTGTTGCACAGGGCGAGCCGGTCGATCCGCTCTGGCGCATTCGCACCCAGCCACATGCCGACCATGCCGCCCAGCGAAATCCCCGCGTAGTGAAAGCGCTTAGCGCCCGCCGCATCGGCGACCGCCAGTGCGTCGCGGCCGAGGCGCTCCATGCTGTATTCGCCGGCCGGCGCATCGGAAGCCCCGTGGCCGCGCGCATCGTAGCGGATGACGCGGAAAGAGCGCATCAGGGCCGGCATTACCGGCTCCCAGAGAGCGTGATCGGTGCCGATGGAGTTGGAGAGCAGCAGCGCCGGCGCGTGGTCGGGACCGTCGCAGCGCCAGTACAGGCGTGCGCCGTCAGTCTGGACGAATGGCATGGGACTCCTTCAGGTCTTGATGGCTTGCGACCATTCGGCGAGCGCCCGCTCGATCATGGCCGGCGCCGAGCCGAAACAGCGTTCTGGATCGAATAGATCTTCAACTTTTCCCGCACCGGCGGCGGACATCGCCTGTGCATCCGCGCGCAGCACGTCGATGAGGTCCTTGCCCTCGCGCACCGCGGTCTCGCACAGTTTCTCGGTGAGCGCGTGCGCCGCCTGCCTGCCGAGCGAGCGGGCGAGGCGCAGCGACAGGTTCTCGGAAAATACCAGGCCGCGCGTGCGGTCCAGGTTGGCGCGCATCGCGCGCTCGTCGACCGCGAGGCCCTCCAGCACTTCGGCCATGGCGGCGAGCGCGCTGGCGGTGCTGCACAGCAGGTCGCGCAGCGTGAACCATTGGCCCTGCCAGTGCCCGAGACCGCGCTCGTGCTCGGGCGAGAGCTGCGAGAGGAGCGAGGCGGCGAGATGCGGCGCGCGCTGCGCGGCTTCCAGCGCGGCCACGCAGCCGACGGGATTGCGCTT
>DATBPW010000231.1:0-4383 GCA_036561125.1 Ramlibacter sp.
GATGAGCGCCGATGCAAGGACCCGCGAGCGCGTCGACGCGCTGCGCGAACTGCTGCACCACCATGCGCACCAGTACTACGTGCTGGATGCGCCGGAGATTCCCGACGCCGAGTACGACCGGCTCTTTCGCGAACTGCAGGAACTGGAGGCGCGGCACCCCGAGCTCGCCACGCCCGATTCGCCGACCCGGCGCGTGGGCGGCAAGGTGCTCGAAGGCTTCGCCAAGGTACGCCACCGCGTGCCGATGCTGTCGATCCGCACCGAGACCGACATCGAAGCCAGCGGCGCGGGCAACTTCGACGCGCGCGTGCGGCGCGAGTTGGGGCTGAAGGACGGTGATGCGCCCGTCGAATACGTCGCCGAGCTGAAGTTCGACGGCCTCGCCATCAACCTGCGCTACGAGCAGGGCGTCCTCGTGCAGGCCGCTACGCGCGGTGACGGCGAAGTCGGCGAGGACGTCACGCAGAACATCCGCACGATCGGGCAGATCCCGCTGCGCCTGCCCGCCGACGCTCCGCCGGTGCTCGAGGTGCGTGGCGAGGTCTACATGCGGCGCGACGATTTCGAAAGGCTCAATGAGTCGCAGCGCGAGAAGATCGCCAAGGGTGCGAAGAACGAGAAGACGTTCGTCAACCCGCGCAATGCGGCGGCCGGCGCGGTGCGCCAGCTCGACCCGGCCATCGCGCGCCAGCGGCCGCTCAGCTTCTTCGCGTACGGCTATGGCGAAGTCGCGCCGCCGCCGGACTTCGGCACGCATTACGAATCGATGCTGGCGCTTCGGTCCTGGGGCTTCCCGGTGTCGGACCGCACGCAGGTGTGCAGCGGCCCCGATGAACTCGTCGCGTACCACCGGGCCGTCGGCAAGGACCGTGACAGCCTGCCCTACGACATCGACGGCGTGGTCTACAAGGTGAACAGCCTGGAGCTGCAACGGCGCCTGGGCTTCGTGAGCCGCGAGCCGCGCTGGGCCGTCGCGCACAAGTTCCCGGCGCAGGAGCAACTCACCACCGTGCGCGCGATCGAGGTGTACGTCGGCCGCACGGGCAAGCTCACACCCGTCGCGCATCTCGAGCCCGTGTTCGTCGGCGGCGTCACGGTGACGAACGCGACGCTGCACAACGAGGACGAAGCGCGGCGCAAGGACGTGCGCATCGGCGACACCGTGATCGTGCGGCGCGCGGGCGACGTCATTCCCGAAGTGGTCGCGGTCGTCGCTGAGAAGCGCCAGCACGACGCGAAGCAGTTCACGATGCCGCGCAAGTGCCCGGTGTGCGGCTCGGCGGTCGTGCGCGAAGAAGGCGAGGCCGACCATCGCTGCTCGGGGGGCCTGTTCTGCGGCGCGCAGCGCAAGCAGGCCGTGCTGCACTTCGCGCAGCGCCGCGCGATGGACATCGAAGGCCTCGGCGACAAGCTGGTGGAGCAGATGGTCGACGGCGGCGTGATCAAGACCGTGCCCGACCTGTATCGCCTCGGCCTGCGCGGGCTCATCGAACTCGAGCGCATGGGAGAGAAGTCGGCGCAGAACCTGCTGGAGAACCTGGAGCGATCGAAGCAAACGACACTGGGACGCTTCCTTTACGCACTGGGCATCCGCCACGTCGGCGAAGCGACGGCGAAGGACCTGGCACGCCACTTCGGCAATCTCGATGCAATCATGGATGCGGGCGTGGACGAGCTGCTCGAAGTGAACGACGTCGGGCCCGTGGTGGCCGAGAGCATCCACACGTTCTTCCAGCAGCCGCACAATCGCGAAGTGGTCGAGCAGTTGCGCACTTGCGGCGTGACGTGGGAAGAGGGCGCGCCGGCCGCGCGCGAGGCTAAGCCGCTGTCGGGCAAGACGGTGGTGATCACCGGCACGCTGCCCACGCTCTCGCGCGACGAAGCGAAGGACATGCTCGAGGCAGCCGGCGCGAAAGTCGCGGGCTCGGTGAGCAAGAAGACCGATTTCGTGGTTGCCGGGGCGGAAGCCGGCAGCAAACTCGACAAGGCACGAGAGCTCGGCGTGCCGGTGCTGGACGAAGAAGGACTGAAGATGTTGGTGAAGCATGGCCATCCATGAAATCCTGAAGATGGGCGACCCGCGCCTGCTGCGCGTGGCCCAACCGGTCGAGAAATTCGATACGCCGCAGCTGCGCCGGCTCGTGGCCGACATGTTCGAGACGATGAAGGCCGCGAACGGCGCGGGGCTCGCGGCGCCGCAGATCGGCGTGGACCTGCAGTTGGTGATCTTCGGCACCGATGCGCCGAACCCTCGCTATCCCGACGCGCCGCCGGTGCCGCGCACGGTGCTGCTGAATCCTCGCGTCACGCCCCTGTCGGACGAAGAGGAAGAAGGCTGGGAAGGCTGCCTGTCCGTGCCGGGGCTGCGCGGCGTCGTGCCGCGGTGGAAATCGATCCGCTACACCGGCTTCGACCTGCAGGGCCATGAGATCGAGCGCACGGCCGATGGCTTCCATGCGCGCGTCGTGCAGCACGAGTGCGACCACCTCATCGGGCGGCTGTATCCGACGCGCATGCGCGACTTCACGAAGTTCGGGTTCACCGAGGTGCTGTTCCCGGACATCGACGCGAACGAAGACGACTGAGGGCCGGCTGTCGATGCGACCGGTGCGTGTGATCAGCCTTGCGCGGCAAATCGAACGTCGCGCCGAGTTCGAGCGGCGCAACGGCCATGTTCGATTCGAATTCCTCGATGCCGTCGACGGCATCACGCTGACGGACGAGCAAATTGCCGCGACCGGCCTGTTCGCGCCTGAAGTGCTGCCGGACTACGGCGGCCACGGCGTGGGCTGCGCGCTGTCGCACTGGAACCTGTGGCGCGAAGTCGCGGCCGGCACCGAGCCGCTCACGATTGCCGAGGACGACGCGGTGTTTCGCCACGACTTCGAACGGCGCAGCGCGGAGGTCCTCGCGTCGCTCGCGCCCGGCTGGGACTACGTGCTGTGGGGCTGGAACTTCGACACGATCCTGCAGGTGTCCCCGCTGGGCGACGTCTCGCCGGTGCTGATGTTCTTCGACCAGGACCAGCTGCGCGGCGGTATCGACGCGTTCAAGGCGCTCGACGGGCCGGCGCAGGCGTGGCGCGTGCAGCGCGCCTTCGGGATGCCGGCGTACACGATCAGCCCCGCCGGCGCGCAGAAATTCCTCGACGGCTGCTTCCCGCAGGTGCGCATGGCGCTGTGGCTGCCGGGCCTGAACTATCACATGCGCAACATGGGCATCGACGTGTCCGCCAACGCGATCTATGCGCAGGTGATGGCGTATGCCTGCTTCCCGCCGCTGGTCGCGACCCGCAACGAGCGTGGCTGACGCAGCTACTGCTGCGCGATCGCCTCGAGCAGCTCGGTTTCGATCTCGATCTGCTTGCGGTTTTGCTGCAGCTCGGGGCCGTCGATGAGGAACGTGTCCTCGACGCGCTCGCCCAGCGTGGACACCTTCGCGAGCTGCAGGTTGATGTTGTGCCGCGCCAGCACGCGCGCGATCGAATACAGCAGGCCGGCGCGATCGCTCGCGGAGATCGACAGCAGCCACTTCTGCGCCTTCTCGTCCGGCGCGAGCTGCACGCGCGGCGCCACGGGGAAGCTCTTCACGCGCCGCGACACGCGCCCGCGGCTGGGCGGCGGCAGCGGGCCGGCGTCGCCGATCGTGTGGGCGAGCTCCGCTTCCACCATCGACACCAGTTCGCGGTTGTGCTCCGGCAGCATCGAGCTGACCACCTGGAAGGTGTCGAGCGCGTAGCCGTTGTTGGCGGTGTGGATCTTCGCGTCGAGGATCGAGAAGCCCGCCTGGTCGAAGTAGCCGCAGATGCGTGCGAACAGGTCGGGCTGGTCCGGCGTGTAGACAAGCACCTCGAGCCCTTCGCCGACCGGCGACAGGCGCGCGCGCACGATCGCCTTCGTGTTGCCGGCGTAGCGCGCGAGGTGCCGCGTGTGCCACACGATGTCGCTCACGTCGTGGCGCATGAAGTAATCCACGCCCAGCGTGTCCCACAATTTCTTGTGGCCTTCGAAGGGAAGCGTGTACAGCGCGAGCTGCACCAGGGCTTCGCGCTTGCGCGACTCGACTTCGGCGTCGCGGTCGGGCATGCGGCCGCCGAGCACGCGCAGCGTGGAACGGTACAGGTCCTCGAGCAGCTTGCCCTTCCAGGCGTTCCACACCTTCGGGCTGGTGCCGCGGATGTCGGCGACGGTCAGCAGGTACAGCGCCGTGAGGTAGCGCTCGTTGCCCACGCGCCGGGCGAAGGCCTTGATGACGTCGGGATTGCCGAGGTCTTCCTTCTGCGCGACGCGGCTCATCGTGAGGTGTTCCTTCACGAGGAACGCGACGAGCTTCGCGTCGTCCGGCGCGATCGCGTGCTGGCGGCAGAAGGCGCGCACTTCCTTC
>DATBPW010000232.1:0-1815 GCA_036561125.1 Ramlibacter sp.
CGGGCGTGGGGGGCGGCGTGTTCAGCGCGCTGTTCGGCACGGGCGGCCCGGTCTACACGACGTATCTCGCGCGCCGCATCGAAGGGCCGACCTTCCGCGCGACGATCTCGTCGATCATCCTCATGAGCGGCGTGATCCGCCGCGTCACGTTCGGCACGACCGGGCTGCTGCAGCAGCCGGGGCTGCTCACGCAGTGGCTGTGGATGCTGCCCGTGTGCGCGGTCGGCGTGTTCGTCGGCAGCAAGCTGCACGCGCGGCTTCCGCCGCTGCGCGTGCGCCAGGCGCTGTTCGTGCTGCTGGCGGTCTCGGGCGCCGGTGTGATCGTCCGCGCGCTTGCTTAACTGCGCAGCGCGGCGCACACCTCGCATGAAGCATCGCGCGGCACGCGCACTTCGTTCCACGCCATCGCGCGCGCGTCGAGCATTTGCAGGCGCCCGGCGAGCGATTCGCCGCTGCGCGCGAGGATCTTCAGCGCCTCGGCCGCCTGCATCGCGCCGATGATGCCGACCAGCGGCGCGAACACGCCCATCGTGGCGCAGCGTGTCTCCTCGAATTCTTCGCCGGGCGGGAACACGCACGCATAGCACGGCGACCTGGCATCGCGCGTGTCGAAGACCGAGACCTGGCCGTCCATGCGGATCGCCGCGCCGGAGACGAGCGGCTTGGCGTGCCGCACGCACGCGGCATTGATCGACTGGCGCGTCGCGAAGTTGTCGCTGCAGTCGATCACCACGTCGGCCTGCGGCACGAGCTCGCCCAGCAGCTGCGCATCGGCGCGCGCGACGACGGGCGTCACGAGCACCTCGGGATTGATCGCCTCGATGCCTGCGCGCGCGGACAGGGCCTTCGGCTGGCCGACGCGCGCCATCGTGTGCGCGATCTGGCGCTGCAGGTTGGTCAAGTCCACGCTGTCGTGGTCGACGATGGTGATGCGGCCCACGCCCGCGGTGCCGAGGAACAGCGCCACCGGCGAGCCGAGGCCGCCCGCGCCGACGACGAGCGCGTGCGACGCGAGGATGCTTTCCTGCCCCTCGACGCCGATCTCCTCCAGCAGGATGTGGCGCGAGTAGCGCAGCAGTTGCTCGTCGGTCATGGGCGGATTGTGCGGCCAACAAGACGAAAGCCGCCTTGCGGCGGCTCTCGGCACAGGGAGCGGAAGCTCAGTTGTCCTTCTTCTCCAGCTTGCTTTCGACCACTTGCGTCTTCGAGACCATCACGGGGCGGCCCTTGAGCTGGTTGATCGCCTGCGCCAGCGGGAAGTCCTTGTCGGTGCCGTATTCCGGCAGGCGCGGCGGCGTGATGCCCTTGCGCGCGTCGTCTTCGGCCTTCTTGCGGGCTTCCTCGCGCGCCTTCTCGAAGGCGACGTCGCCCGGCGTCTCCACGGCCTTGGTGCTGGTCAGGTGCTTCTCGAGATCGGCCTCACGCGTGCGCAGCAACGAGAACTCGTTGTTGCCGTCGGCCGATTCGTCCACCGGCACGTCGGGCACGATGCCCTTGGCCTGGATCGAGCGGCCGCTCGGCGTGTAGTAACGGGCCGTGGTGATCTTCAAGCCGGTGTCGGGGCCGAGCGGGCGCACCGTCTGCACCGAGCCCTTGCCGAAGGTCTGGCTGCCGACGATGGTGGCGCGGTGCTGGTCCTGCAGCGCACCGGCGACGATCTCGCTCGCGGACGCGGAGCCTTCGTTCACCAGCACGACCAGCGGCACGGTCTTGAGGGCGGCCGGCAGCTTGCGCAGCGGGTCGGCGCCGGCGCGGCGCTGGTAGTACTCCGGCGCGGCCTTGTACGTGAACTTCGATTCGGGCAGCTGGCCGTTG
>DATBPW010000233.1:0-3201 GCA_036561125.1 Ramlibacter sp.
CCTGCAACAAATCGCCAACAAGCACGGCAAAACCATCGGCCAGGTCGTGCTGCGCTGGGTCGTGCAGCGCGGGATCGTCGCGCTTGCGAAGTCGGTGCGCAAGGAACGCATGCAGGAGAACCTTCAGATCTTCGATTTCGAACTCGATGCATCCGACCTTGAGCAAATCACGTCGCTCGAGACTTCGAAGAGCAGTTTCTTCTCTCACCGGGATCCGGCGATCGTGAAGTGGATGAGCGAGCGTCGCCTGGAGATTTGACAGAACAGGAGCAAAGATTCAGCGCTTCGCGGCTTAGGCGGCGGACGGCCTTCCCTCGTCGACTTAGGCACCGGCACACATGCGAAGCCCGCATGAACGCCCGTCCGGTGAGAATCGACGCCTGCTCCTGCCCGAAAGCCGACATGCGGCCCTAGGACACGACCTGGTAATAGATGTTCTGCGGATGCCGAGCCTGCGCGAAGAACACCCAGCGCTCCGCCAGCAGGCCCGCAAACTGCACGGGCACCGCGAGGATCAGCGCCCCGCTGCTTCCCGCGAGCCAAGCCCACGCAAGCAACACGATCGGCAACGCGAACGCGAGCACCTGGAAGCCGACGCGCGCATTGCGCATGGTCGCGAGCGTTGCGCCGTGGAAGAACTCGCGCGTATTGAACGATCCGCCCGTGAATCCCATCGAGCGCTGCACCACACGCGCTGCATCGATGCCGGTGGCCGATTGCGTCGTCGAGCGCGGCTTCAGGCGCGCATTGCGCCGCAATGCCTGTGCACGTGCGATCCACGCGAGCACCGTGAGCACCAGCGCCCAAGGCAATGCCGCGAATGCAATCTCACTCGCACCGGAGGCCGCTGCGAGCGCGCAGAACAGCACCGCTCCCGATGACAGGCCGAGCATCGTGTAGTTCACGATCGTGAGCGGATGCGCCCATTCCTGGATGAAGCGGATGCACGCGTAGATCATCGCGGTGCAGTACCAGAGCACGAGCGCGAGCACGATGGCGGCGAGCGGAAACGCCGCGCCCGCCCCGCCGAACAGCGCCCAAGCCACGGTCAACGCGATGAACGCCGGCAACACGATGACTTCGCGCGACATCCACGACGTGCGCCACATCAGCGCCGCGCGCCACGCGCGCAACGGATGGCCCAGGTGGAAGAACGACGCGACAAGCGAGAGTGCCAGCAGGACCGCCGCGACCCACAACAGGGCCAGGTTCACGCCCAGCCCCATGAGCGACGCGACGGCCAGCATCACGACGAGGCCCTGCCCCACGCCCGCGAGCGTCGTGAACAAGATGATCGACAGTGCGGGCTTCATTCGGTCACCTGCCGCGGCAGGTAGTGGTTCGCGGGCTGCGTGTCCCACTCGGGCATCAACTGGTAGCCGCCGCGCTCGCGGATCGCCTTCGACACTTCGGAGTCCGCGTCCTTGATGTCGCCGAACAAGCGCGCGCCGGTGGGGCACGCCTTCACGCAGGCGGGCTTGCGGTCGGCCGGCGCCAGGTGTTCGTCGTAGATGCGGTCGACGCACAGCGTGCACTTGGTCATCACCTTGCGCTCTTCGTCGAATTCGCGCGCACCGTACGGGCAGGCCCAGCTGCAGTACTTGCAGCCGATGCACTTGTCGTAGTCGACCAGCACGATGCCGTCTTCCTTGCGCTTGTAGCTCGCGCCGGTCGGGCACACGGGCACGCACGGCGGGTCTTCGCAGTGCAGGCAGCTCTTGGGGAAGTGGATGGTCTGCGTCTGCGGGAACTCGCCCGCTTCGAACGTCTGCACGCGATTGAAGAACGTCCCCGTGGGGTGCGCGTCGTAGGCATTGATGTCCGTCAACGGCCCCGCGGCGCCGGACGTGTTCCATTCCTTGCACGAGGTCACGCACGCATGGCAGCCGACGCACACGTTCAGGTCGATCACGAGCGCCAGCTGTTTTGCCAGCGTCTCGGGCGCAGCGGTCTCGCTCATGATCGGCCTTTCGCGAAATAGGCGACGACGCGCTTCGCGCCGCCGAGCACGCCCGGCATGTCGCTGCGCGCATGCACTTGCGGGAAACTCACGTCGGCTTCGTCCGCAGCGGCGGGCCGGATGCTCACGCGCACGTCGTACCAGCCGGCCTGGCCCGTCACCGGATCCGAATTGCTGATGCGCCCCGCGCCGAACGGCAGTTCCTCGGTGATCAGGTGATTCAGCAGGAAGCCCTTGCGCGACTCATCGGCCGCGGGCCCGAGCTGCCACGAGCCTTCGCCCTTGCCGATCGCGTTCCACGTCCACACGGTGCCGGGCTCCACCGCATCGCTGTAGCGCACCATGCAGCGCACCTTGCCCCACGCGCTTTCGACCCAGCACCAGCCGCCGTCGGCAATGCCTGCCGCACTCGCCGTCTGCGCGTTGACGTACAGGAAGTTGTGGCTGTGGATCTGGCGCAGCCACGCGTTCTGCGAGTCCCACGAGTGGTACATCGCCATCGGGCGCTGCGTGATCGCCGCCAGCGGAAACTTCTCCGTGTCGACGCACGCGTGCTCGAGCGGCGCATACCAGAACGGCAGCGGGTCGAAATAGGTCGCGATGCGATCCTTCAGCGCGTCGGGCGGCCGGCGCCCCTGCGTCTTGCCCTGCGCCGCAAGGCGGAAGCTCTGGAGCGTGTCCGAATAGAGCGCGAGCTGCACGACGTCGTTCTTCTGCCGCCAGCCCTTGTCCTTGGCGAAGTCGAGGTACGCGCGGTTCCAGTTGCGCATGTACTGCTGGTCCTCGGGCATGTGGTACTGGAACACGCAATTGTTCTTGGCGTACATGTCCCACTGCTTCGGGTTCGGCTCGCCGCGCAGGTGCTGCGTGCCGTCCTTGCCGCGCCAGCCCATGAGGAAGCCCACGCCCGGCTGCGCCTCGAAGTTCACGACGAAGTCCGGGTAGTCGCGGAACTTGCGCGAGCCGTCCTCTCGCGTGAACGCCGGGAATTTCAGGCGCGACGCGAGTTCGATCAGCACTTCCTGGAACGGCTTGCATTCGCCCAGCGGCTCGACGACGGGCACGCGCACCGAATCGACGGGGCCATCGAATTCGGAGATCGGCCGGTCGAGCATGCTCATCACGTCGTGCCGCTCGAGGTAGGTCGTGTCGGGCAGCACGAGATCGGCGAACGCCACCATCTCGCTCTGGAAGGCGTCGCACACGACGAGGAACGGGATCTTGTGCTTGCCGTCCGCGTC
>DATBPW010000234.1:0-10610 GCA_036561125.1 Ramlibacter sp.
CTGCGGCATCGACGACACCGGCCTGCATCCATCGCGCCGCAGTGAGGAAAGCCTTGGCGCTGGACGAACACGCGGTGGACACCACGATCGCAGGACCGTCGACGCGAAGCACTCGCGCGACAAAGCGCGCGGTGGCTTCGAGCGAATGCATCTTGCGATAATGGAAAGCGTCGGGCCAGGCGCCTTCCTCGCGCCGCTCCTTGTAGGCCTCTTCGGTGCTGCGGATTCCCGATGTGCTCGTCCCAAGCACGATGCCGACGCGCGACGCGCCGTACCGAGCCGCGGCCGTTGCGACAGCGTCGCGAAACGCGCCATCGCGCAACGCGAGCCAGGCCAGCCGATTGTTCCGTGAATCCCACTGCGCGAGGTCGGGGGGAAGCGCGCTTCCTTCGACGGCGGGGACATCGCCGATCCAGCAATCGAGATCGCACCACTGCAGCCGATTGGCCCGCAGCGCGCAGCGGCCGGACTGCGCGGCCTCCCATAGCGCGGCCGCTGAATGGCCCGCAGCGTGGACTGCGGCGGTGGCGAGGACTCCTGCGAGTGGCTTCATCGGGATGGCGGCATGCTAGCGCCTTCGAAGATCGTTGTCGTCTTCTCGCCTTCGCGGTCGATCACGATCAGTGTGTGGACGGTGCCCCCCGCACCCTGCACTTCGATCGATTGGAGCTGCTGCCGGACGGCCGCGGCACGCGGAGCCAGGATCGCGTGCCACGCATGCGCGTCGCCTTCGAGGCGGATATCGAAGTCGCGCGCGAGGCCGGCCAGGTCGCCCGCGACGATGCTTCGCAAAGTCTCGGACAACGCGCCCAGGGCGGGCGCGCGCTGGAACGAGATCGATCGGGTCTGGCCGTCGGCGGCGCGCCGCTCGACGCGGTCATCCATCAGCCGCCACGTCTCGCTCACCGGCGACTCCACCTTCTTTTCGAGTGCATTCGCCGTCGATCGCATCGTTCCTTGCGTCACCACAGGAGCGGCGAGCCAAGGCGACTCGCGAACTTCGCGGAACGACACCTGGGTGCGAACCTCGGCCTTCAGGAGCTGCTGGAGCTCGGGCACCGAAAGCGCGAATGCGAGCTGCGGAACGAAGGCCGCGCAGCCGAGCACCAATGCGATGAGGCCACGCCGGTTCATGCGTGCGCTTCCCCATCGGACCAGTAGCGATAGAAATTGAACCAGTTCAGCGGATAGCGCCGCGCATGTTCTTCGAGCAGCGCGGCATAGCGCGCGACGGCCGGTTGCAACGCAGGGCCCCGGCTCGCTCGCGGGGCGGCCGGGCCGCAGTCGACGAAGCGCAGGCGATAGCGATTGCCTGCCTCGTACAGGCCGAAGCACATGAGCACGGGCGCTTCGCTGCGCGCGGCGAGCACATGCGGTGCAATGGGCAGTTGCGTGTCGCGCCCCATGAACGGGATGTTGATCGACGCCGCGCCGGCGTCGATCCGGTCGGCGAGGATCCCGACAATCTCGCCGCGCGCCAACGCTTCGTGCGCGCGCATGTAGCTGCCGGGTTCGCCGACGCGGATCACGTTCACCGAGTCATCGATGCCTGCAAGCTTGCGCAAACGCGCGCGCGGGTCGACCTGCATCATCACCGTGACGGGCCGGCCCCGCATCTGCCGGTGCGCGAACATGAGCAGGTCGAAGCTGCCCAGGTGCGAACCCAGCATGACGCAGCCCTTGCCGTTGCCCAGGGCCTGTTCCACGAGCGGCAGGCCCTCGATCGTCACCTGGAGTTCGCGGCCGCACCCCGAGGCGAGGTACACGCGGTCGAGCAAGGTTGTGCCGAACGAATAGAAGTGGCGGAACACCTCCGTCCATTTCGCGGGGCGCCCGTGCACGAGGCCGAGGAACTCGGCGGATGCGCGCCGCGCTGTTCTGTCGGTGACCACGAAATAAAGAGTGGCCGGGTACATGAGCACGCGACACACGCGGCGGCCGGCCACCCGCGCGAGCCACACGACCAGCTGGATCAGCACCACGCTGCCGCGCTCCGCCCTGGCGCTCCAGTTCGCCGTCGCTGCTTTCATGGGGCCCGCTCCCCGGCGACCGCGCATGAACCTTCGGCCACCTTGGTGCTCACGCCGTCACGTTGCGTCGTGATGCGAAACGAGGCGCGGCCCGCGCGGCCTTCCCACCGGCCGACGGCCGTTTCGCCGGGCCGAAGCGCCGATGCGAACTTCACGCGATGCAGCCGCGAAACGCGAAGCCCCATCGCGCGATCGAGCGCGTCGATCGCGCTGTCGAGCACCACGACGCCGGGCACGATCGGGTTGCCGGCGAAGTGTCCCGGCAGGGACGGGTGCGACGGCTGCACGACGAACTCGAAGTGGAAATCGAACTCGGGCGCGCTCATGACGCAGCTCCCTTGGCGCGGGCCGCCACCATCTCTTCGAGCACCGCGCGTGCCACCTTGCCGTTCGGCGTGCGGGGAAGCTTTTCGACGCGGATGATTTCGCGCGGCACGAACACCGCATCCATGCGTTCGCGCAACCAGCGGCGCGCCATCGCGCGATCGAGCTGAGGGCCCGAATAGACGAGCACGAGGCGTTCGGTGTCGGCCCCGCGCGGTGGCAGCATCAGCACGCCGTCGCCCAGCCCGGGCAAGTCCTGCAGGCACAGGTTCAGGCTTGCCAGCGATGCGCGGCGGCCGGCGATCTTCACCATGTCGCCGTCGCGCCCGGCCAAGGTGAAGTCGCCACCGGCTCGCGCCTGGACATGATCGGCCAGCATGCACGGCGAAGTGAAATGGCCGCCGCGGGCGAGCGTCCCGCGTTCGGTGGATTCGAGTGACACGCCGGCGACTGGCCGCCACAGCTCCTCGCGTGCAGTTCGTCGCATCGCGACGACGCCTGTTTCCGTCGAGCCGTAGATCTCGAGCACGGGGGAATCGCTGAATGCCTCGGCTTGCGCGGCCAACCCTTGCGACATCGGCATGGTGGACACGAGCAGGAATTTCGCGTTCGGCAATTTCATGCCCGCCTGCGCGTACGCGCGCAAGTGCAAAGGTGTCGCGATCCATCCCGCGCCCTCGCCCGCATGCGCGAAGGCATCGCGCACATCGGCAGGAAGCAGCGGACGGCCTTCACGCACCGCGATGCCTGCCACGAGCGGCAGCATCACCGAAGCTTCGAGCCCGAACATGTGCTGGGGAGCGACACTGCAGACGACCTGCCCGACGCTCGCGACTGAGCCGGGCACATCGCGATCGAGCCGCGCGATGAGTGCGAGCGCGCCGCGTGCCAGTTGCCCCATCGTCTTGATGTGCGCTTCGGGCGCGCCGGTGCTGCCCGACGTGTACAGCCGCATCGCGGGCGCGTCCCAGTCGGGAGCCCAGCGTGCCACGAGCGAAGGCGGGTTCGCCGCAGGAGCGAAACGAATGCACTGTGCGCGGGCCGACCACTCGGTATGCGCTGCGTCGTTATCGACGACGACCACCGGCTCGCGGTTCGCGCGCACCATCGCATTCAGGTCGAGCGGGCCGGCCGAAGGCGGGAGCACCTGCACGCATCTGCGCCGCATCGCCGCCAGCGCTGTGACGATGAACGCAAGCCGCGAATCGCAGAGGTTGCACACCGTCGCGCCTTGCTCGAAGGCGGCGGACAGTGCGTTCGCCTGGGCATGAACGTCGCCCCAGCTCCACGTGCGTGCGCCGTCGATCACGGCCGGACGATCGAGGGCTGCCGGCGCGGCCAGCAGCGGTGAGTTGTTCAGCGCGTCCATCGCGGGTCAGTGCCAAGCCTTGATCGTATCGCGCACCTGCTGCACGAGGTTCGGGAACGGCTGGCCGGGAAAGAGGCGATGGCGCAGCCAGTGTTCGCCGACGAACAGCGCCGCACTGCCGGCGCCGAACAGCAAACCCACGGGATAAGCGGTCGCCAAAAGCGCCGCGGCCAACAACGCCCCAGCGCAGAAATAGCCGCACCAGACGATGGTGAGCCGCCGCGTGTACAGCGCGAGAGCGGGGTTCAGATCAGGCTCGCTGACGCGCGCGATGCGTTCGATCATCGGCATCTTGCCGGGTGCCAAGGTGCGCCCGAAGAAGATGCCGAGCCAGGCCAACGCGGCGGCCGTGACGGCGTGCCAAACCATTCCGACGTCGGGAGACACCAACCAAGCCAAGGCGGGCCTCAGCGGTGGTTGGCGGGGATGGCGGCCGAGATGTGCTCTGCGAGGCTTTGCAGCGACGCGAAAATTGCCTGGTTGTCGGGGTCGTCCGCCTTGAGCTTGACGTCGTAGCGTTGCTGCACCAGGAGCGAGATCTCCAGCATGTCCAGCGAGTCCAGGTCGAGCCCGTCGCCGAACAGCGGCGCATGCAGGTCCACATCCTCGGGGCGCACGTCCTCGAGGTTCAGCCCTTCGACGATCAGGGCCGCCAAGTCCCGAGCAGATACAGCCATTGCCACGGACTCACCTGTACTCACGATCAGCTCAGCCCGAGCTGCGTGTTGATGCCCTTGGTGAGGTTCTGCACCCAGCCGTTGTAGTTCTTGTGGATCTGGCCGTTGGACTCATCGAGGTTCACGCTGGAGCGGTACTTGATGCTGTACGTGGTGGTGGAGTACGGGATCTCGACGACCGCCGTGTGTTCGCGCAGGTGCAGCGTGGCCACGATCTTGTCCGGGCCTTCGTCGACCATCTGCCAGCCGAGCGCGGCACCCGCGCGCAGGATCGCCGCATGGACCTGGTCATGCGACAGCGTCTTGCCGTTGGCGGCGACGACCGGCTGCTGCTCGACTTGCTGGAGCGGGGCGTGGCGGCAACCGCCGAGTGCGATGGCGCCGACGAGGGCAGCCGCGATGATCACGATGCGCATTTGTTGAACTCCTCCGATGGATGATGCCGTTTGAATTGGCAGGGCCGCCGATGTAACTGCAGAGGCGCGCTCCCGCAGCGGGATTTTATCGATCGATGAGCTTGGGCGGCCACTCAATCGAAGGGTGCGGCGAGGCAAAGGAGCGCCGAAACAACAGGAATCGGCAAAAAGAAAGGGCCAACGGAGGATTCCCGTTGGCCCTTTGGGCTCGCATCTGGTGGCGCTTCACGGACTCGAACCGCGGACCTGTGGATTATGATTCCATCGCTCTAACCGACTGAGCTAAAGCGCCAGAGCCGGTGATTATAGCGACTGGGGTGGCGCGCCGTTTTCAGCCGCTGGGCGACCCAGCCAGCAGCGGCGCTGGCCTTGCCAGCCACCCCGCCAACGCCGTCGATGTTTCGCCCGCCGCTAGCGCATCACGCCGGCGTCCACCAGTTGCCCGACGCCACCGTCAACGACAGCAGCTGGATCTCGCTGTCGTAGTAGCCCGTGGTGAGGTTCTTCGCGTTCCAGTTCCACAGCGTGTCGGCGAACTGCTGGTACTGCGCGTCGATGCACGCGCCGGCGCAGATGGGCCCGTGGTACGCGGGGCTCTGGCCGCCGGTGAGCATCGTGCCGTCCAGGCTGTAGCCGGTGCCGATCGCCATCGGGTCGCCGCCCGACGAGCGCACGAAGAAGTCGACCAGGCGCTGCGTGATCGCCTTGACGCGGCCGTCGCCCGACAGCACGTAGTCCGACGCAAAGCGCCACGGGTTGCGGCACGCGTTCCACCAGTAGTCGTTCTCGTACGCGTCGCCGTCGCCCATGTAGCCGGGCGACGGGATGGGCGCGGCTGTATTGGTGTTGACGATGAAGTCGGGCATCAGGCCGGCGTTGGGCGAGAACGCGGTCTGCATCAGGTTCGCCAGGAAGTACGCGCGATCGATGGCGGTGTTCCAGAACGCATCGCCGGTGGCGTTCGCAAACGCGCGGAAGTGGCCGAACATGTAGTCGGACGTGCGGCTCACGGTGGGCAGCTTCAGGCCCTTGGTGGTGCCGTCGCCCACCATGCAGATCGACTTGATCGCGGCGATGGTGTTCTTCGCTTCCTGCGCGTAGTTCCACGCGCCCGACGAGCCCCACTGCCGGTCGGCCATGAGCAGCGCCATCGCGATGTCCAGGTCGCCGTCCACGGCGTTCCAGCCGCCGCCGCCCGACGAGCCGTCGGCGTTGATGCGCCAGTCCATCAGGGACTTGCCGAGCGGGTCGAACTGCGCGTTGCCGTACGCGTAGCGCGTGCGCGCCACCGACAGCAGGCCGTTGAACAGCTGCTGCGCGTTGGGGTCGTGGCCCGCGAACACCGCGGCGATGAGCATGCCGTAGCCCATGCCTTCGGACACGGCCATGAAGTTGGTGTCGGAGAACTGGATGGCATAGCCGCCCGCGACGATGGCGCTCGCATCGACCACGCGGCGCGCCTTCCATGCGTCGTATTGCGATACAAGCATCGTGTCCATCGCGGCGTTGCCTTGCGACGGGCGGATGCCCGCGGCGTAGGCGTTCTTGCGCGAGCCGAACGGGTAGCCGCTGCCGGAGGCGACGCCGCCCGACGATGAACCCGTCGACGACGATCCGCCCGTAGACGACCCGCCCGTGGGTTGCGTCGACACCGGCGGCGTCGACACCGGCGGCGTCGAATCGGGCGTGCTCGGCGTCGTGGCATCGGCCGTCGCAGGGGCGCTCCCGCCGCCACCGCCGCCGCACGCCACCAAGGCGCTCGCGACAGCCGCGGAGCTGGAGGAAAGGAACAGGCGTCTTCTCATTGCAACTTCTCGTATGGCAATGGCTGGGCCAGCGGGGCTGCGAGCAGCCGGGCCGGCGACAGCCGTGTTGACGAAAGGCCGAGGCGCAGGAAGGAACAACAGGCCGGGTCCGCGGAACTGCTGGGCCGGCTACCTCAGCGAGAGCGATGCACTTTAGTAGGAGACGTCCGACAGGCGCGACAGTTGTCCGCTGACGTTGGTAAGGAATTGCTGAGATGGGAGTACCGCGAGAACGTGGAAGTTCTCACGAACGCGATCCCAGCGCGCGCGAGTGAAGGCTGAGCGAAGGTCAGCAGCAAGCGTTGGCTCATCAAGCCTGCGGCTGAGATCGGGCTGTGTTTCGGCGGCGCCGCGCGGGCGCGCTCAAACGTGCTGGCGCGGCAGCACGTGTAAGTAGCTCAGCAATTCAAGTTACGGAGGGTCACGGCTTGTGCAGGCTGCGCAAGCACTCCGCGAGGTACGGCGCGGTGCGGCTCGCCTTCGTGCACGCGACGTCTTCCGGCGGCCCAGCGGCCACGATGTGCCCGCCCTCGTCGCCGGCACCGGGCCCGACGTCGATCACCCAGTCGGCCTGCGCGGCGACGCGCATCTCGTGCTCGACCACCACCAGCGTGTTGCCCGCAACGACGAGCGCGTCGAGTTGCTTCATCAGCCGGTCGACGTCGCACGCGTGCAGGCCCGTGGTCGGTTCGTCGAACACATAGAGCGTGTCGCCACGCTGCGTGCGCTGCAACTCGGTCGCGAGCTTGATGCGCTGCGCCTCGCCGCCCGACAGCTCGGTCGCGGGCTGCCCGAGGCGCAGGTAACCCAGGCCGATGTCCTGCAGCACGCGCAGCGGCCGCGCGACGGCGGCTTCATCGGCGAAGAACGCGGCGGCATCGTCCACCGTCATGCGCAGCACTTCGGCGATGTTCCTGCCGTTCCAGGTGACTTCGAGCGTCGGCGCGTTGTAGCGCGCGCCGTGGCATTGCGGGCACGGCGCGTACACGCTGGGCATGAAGAGCAGCTCCACCGACACGAAGCCTTCGCCCTCGCACGTCTCGCAGCGGCCCTTGGGCATGTTGAACGAGAAGCGGCCCGCGTCATAGCGGCGCTTGCGCGCGGCGGGCGTCGCGGCGAAGAGTTTGCGCACGGCATCGAACAGGCCCGTGTAGGTGGCCAGGTTCGAGCGCGGCGTGCGGCCGATCGGCTTCTGGTCCACCTGCACCAGCCGCTTGATGCGCTCGATGCCTCGCGTGATGCGGCCCGACGTCGGCGCCGCCGTATCGGCCGCGTCGAGCGACTCGGGCTCGCCGCTGTCTTCTTCCGCGCGGCTCGCACCGAGATGCGACGAGACGAGGTCGATGAGCGCCTGGCTCACGATGCTCGACTTGCCCGAGCCCGAGACGCCCGTCACCACGGTGAGGCAGCCGAGCGGGAATTGCACGTCCACGCCGTGCACGTTGTTGCGCGTCACGCCTTCGAGGCGCAGCCACTCGCGCGGCTCGATGCGCGCGCGCGGCGCCGGCCTCTCGTGGCCGAACAGGTGCGCGCGCGTGCGCGAGCTTTCCACATCGGCGAGACCCGCGGGCGGGCCGCTGTAGACGATGCGCCCGCCGCGCTCGCCCGCGTCCGGCCCCACGTCCACCAGCCAGTCGGCACGGTGCATCACCGACAGGTCGTGCTCCACGACGAAGATCGTGTTGCCCGCGGCCTTCAGGCGCCGCAGCGCTTCGAGCAGCGCCTCGCCGTCGGCAGGATGCAATCCGGCCGACGGTTCATCCAGCACGTACACCACGCCGAACAAGTGCGAACTCAATTGCGTGGCGAGGCGAAGCCGCTGCAGCTCACCGGGCGACAGCGTCGGCGTGCTGCGATCGAGCGCGAGGTAGCCGAGGCCGAGTTGCTCGAGCGCGGCGATGCGCGCCAGCAGCTCGCGCGCGATGCGCTGCGCCGCCATCACCTTCTCTTCGGAGAAATTCGGCGTGCGCCGTACGTCCGGCGCCGCGGCGTGCGCGGATTCGCCGGCGTCGACGCGCTTGCGAATCGCGTCGCGTGCCACCTCGCGGCTGAGCGTGGACGAGTCGGCGCCGCGCGCGTCCAGATGCCCGTGCGCCACGGGCCGCAGCACTTCGGCGAGCATCGACAGCGGCAGCCGCGAGAACTCCGCGATGTCCCAGCCGGCGAACTTCACCTTCAGCGCATCGGGCTGGAGCCGTTTGCCGTGGCACGCCGGGCACCAGCTCGCCTGCATGAAACGCGCGACGCGCTTTTTCATCAGCGCGCTTTGGGTCGTGGCGAACGTCTGCAGCACGTAGTTGCGCGCGCTCGTGAACGTGCCCATGTAGCTGGGCTCTTCCTTGCGGCGCAGCGCGGCGCGCGTTTCCTTCGGCGTGAAGCCGGCGTAGACGGGAACGGTCGGCGTCTCGTCGGTGAACAGGATCCAGTCGCGGTCCTTCTTCGGCAAATCACGCCACGGCGTGTCGACGTCGTAGCCGAGCGTGACGAGGATGTCGCGCAGGTTCTGCCCGTGCCACGCGGGCGGCCACGAAGCGATCGCGCGTTCGCGGATCGTGAGGGACGGGTCCGGCACCATCGTCTGCTCGGTCACGTCGAAGACGCGGCCGAGCCCGTGGCAGCGCGGGCACGCGCCCTGCGGCGTGTTCGGCGAGAAGTCCTCCGCGTACAGCATCGGCAGCTTCGGCGGATACGTGCCTGCGCGCGAATAGAGCATGCGCAGGTGGCTAGAGATCGTGGTGACACTGCCGACCGACGAGCGCGCGCTCGGCGTGCCGCGCGCCTGCTGCAGCGCGACCGCCGGCGGCAGGCCTTCGATCGAATCGACGTCGGGCACGCCGGCCTGGTCGATCAGGCGCCGCGCGTACGGCGACACGGATTCGAGATACCGGCGCTGCGCCTCGGCATACAAGGTGCCGAACGCCAGTGAAGATTTCCCGGAGCCTGACACGCCGCTGAAGACGACGAGCGCGTCGCGCGGGATCTCGACGCTGACGTCCTTCAGGTTGTGCTCGCGCGCGCCGCGCACGCGCACCCGGCCGTCGTCCGCGCGCAGCGTACCTGCGCTTGCGTCCAGCTGATCCGTCGAGTCCTTTCGTTCTCGCGCCATCAGCCGAACGTAAGGTGGCCGGCGCGCGCGTGGAGTCGGACTGCACGGCTTGGGCTCGTCGGAAGCGGGCGCTCCTGCGCGTTCGGCACATCCAGGGTAATTCACCAACTGGTTAAAGTGCGCGCATGAAGCTTCCAAATCGATTCGAAGACGTCGCCCAACTCGAGGATGCCCTGAGTACGCCGTCCGATGCGCTCGTCGCAGAGCTGGCGAAGGTGCCCGGCGACATCATGGTGCTGGGCGTCGGCGGCAAGATGGGCCCGACGCTCGCGCGGATGGCCAAGCGCGCTGCGCCCGCCAAGCGCGTGATCGGCGTGGCGCGGTTTTCCGAGCCGGGGTTGCGCGAGCAACTGCAGGCGCAAGGCATCGAGTGCATCGCCGCCGACCTGATGTCGCGCGACGCGCTGGCGCAGCTTCCGCAAGTGCCCAACGTCGTCTTCATGGCCGGCCGCAAGTTCGGCTCGACCGGCAGCGAATGGCTCACCTGGATGATGAACGGCTTCGTGCCGGGCCTCGTCGCCGAACGCTTCGCGCGCTCGCGCATCGTCGCGTTCTCGACGGCGTGCGTCTACCCGTTCGTGGGCGTCGAGACGAACGGCGCGCCCGAGAGCGAGCCGCCCACCGCGCCGCCCGGCGAATACGCCAACTCGTGTGTCGCGCGCGAGCGCATGTTCGAACACTTCTCGCACCAGTACGGCACCGCGGGGCGATTGATCCGCCTGTCGTACGCGATCGACATGCGCTACGGCGTGCTGCACGATGTGGCGCGCAAGGTGCTGCAGCGCGAGCCGATCGACCTGTCGATGGGTTACGCCAACGTGATCTGGCAAGGCGACGCCAACGACTGGACGCTGCGTTCGCTCGCGCATTGCACCGCGCCCAC
>DATBPW010000235.1:0-3995 GCA_036561125.1 Ramlibacter sp.
AGGATGTGCTCCGGGAATCCGGTGCCCGAGTCCTGCACGACGAGGCGCACGCGATGCGATTCCGGATGCCACCGCGTGCGGATGGTCACCTCGCGCCGCTCGCAGCCTTCGGTCGCGTCCTGCGCGTTCTGCAGCAGGTTGTGGATCACCTGCCGCAGCTGCTGGCCGTCGCCCATGATGGGCGGGCAATCGGGATCGAGCTCCATGCGCACCGGCACGTGCGCGCCGTGCGTGTCCTCGAGCCCTTCGCGCGCGTACAGCGCCACGACGTCGCCGACGATCGCGTTGAGGTCCACCGGCTGCAGTTCCGCGGCCGGCAGCCGCGCGTAGTCGCGGAACTCGTTCACCAGCCGCTTCATCGCGTCGACCTGGTCGACGATCGTGCGCACCGACTTCACCAGCACTGCGCGCTCGTGGTCTTCCAGGCGCGGGCCAAGTTTCATCTCGAGGCGCTCGGCCGACAGCTGGATCGGCGTGAGTGGGTTCTTGATCTCGTGCGCGAGCCGCCGCGCGACTTCGCCCCAGGCCTGCGCACGCTGGGCCGACACGATCTCCGAGATGTCGTCGAACACGAGCAGGCGCGCGACGCCTCCCGCCGCATGTGCCGGCATCTCGGCGCCGCGCGCGACGAGCGTGACGATGTGCTGCGGCGAGCCGGCGGCGCCCGCATTCAGCTCGAACGATTGCTGCCAATGGTCCAGGCCGTGCAGCTTGCGCTCGTTCATGTATTCCTCGAAGCGCTCCTGCACCCAGCGGCCGAACGCTTCGAGGCCCTGCACGGCGGCCAGCGGCTGGCCTTCCCAGGCGGCCAGCGGCACGCGCAGGATGCGCGTCGCGCCGGGGTTGGTCGTCTGCACGCGGCCCTGCTCGTCGAGCACGATCACGCCGGCCGTGAGGTTGTCCAGGATGGTCTGCAGATTCGAGCGCGCCGCGTTGACCTGCCCCATCGACTTCTCGACCGCGCCGCGCGCGTCGGCGAGCTGCTGCGTCATCTCGGCGAACGAGCGCGTCAGGCCGCCGAGCTCGTCCTTGCCTTGCAGCGCGGGCTTGGGACTCAGGTCGCCGGCCGCCACTTCGCGCACGCCGGCCGCGAGCAACAGCAGCGGCCGCGCGAGCTGGTTGCCCAAGATGATCGCGAGCAGCACTGCGCCGATCACCGCGAGGAACAGGCTCAGCGTGAGCGTGCCGATGTACATGCGCTTGAGTCCTTCGCGCGCCAGCGCGCGCTCCTGGTACTCGCGATAGGCCTCCTGCACGGCGGTCGCATTGGTCACGAGCGTGGCGGGCAGCGATTGCGTCGACTGCAGGATGCGCGGTTCCGTGAAAGCGCCGACGCTGCCCGAGGCGACGATCGCGAGCGCCTTGATGCGCCCGGTCGCCGTGCCGTTCGTGCCGGGTTCGTCCAGGCCCTCGATGAAGGCGAGCGATTTCTGCGCGCGCACGTTGCGAAGCTGCTGCGGCGTGGGCCGCTCGGGATTGAGCTGGAAGCGCGATTCGCCCACGCTCGCCACGAGCTGGCCCGATGCGGTCCACAGGATCAGGTCGTTGGCGGGCAATTGCTCGCGCAGCCGCTCGAGCGCGACGGGCACCGATGCTTCGGGCACGTCGGCAAGCTGCAAGGCGGCGTTGCGCGTCTTGTTCGCCAGATCGTTCGCGAGCACGTCGAGCGTCGCGCGCCCGAGGTTCAGGCCGGCGTCGAGCGCGCCCTCGACCTTCACGTCGAACCAGCTTTCGATCGAACGCGACACGAACTGGTACGACACGACGTAGATCAGCACGCCGGGCACGAAGCCCACGAGCGCGAAGATCGCTGCCAGCTTGATCAGCAGGCGGCTGCCGAACTTGCCGCGCCGCACGCGCGAGACCAGCCGGATCGCCACCCACACGATCACCAGCAGCAGGATCGCCGCGACGACGATGTTCAGGGCGAACAGCCGCTCGTAGTTCTTCTCGTACAGCTCGCGGTTGTTCGTGGCCATCGTGAGCAGGAACAGCAGCACGATGCCGATCGCGACCATCATGGCCGCGCTGACGCCGACCGCCCAGCGCACGGCCCGGGAGTTGCGAAGCAGCGCGCGCTGCGCCGGCATGTCCATGGCGTTACTTCGGGTTCTCGAACACCAGGCGCACGTTCTTGGTCGCGCTGATGCTCCAGTCGGAATGGCCCACCGCGCCGATCTGGATCGGCCGCGGCAGCTGCGACACATCCAGGCGGAACTTGAAGTCCACGTTGTAGCGCGATTCCGGGTCGATGTCCGCCGCGTCGGCAATCTTCCAGTGCGAGATGCGCTGGATCGCGGCCAGTGCCTCGTCGCGGCTGTCGAAGTTCTGGCCCAGCGCCAGGCCCGAGCTGCCGATCGGCGCGTTGGAGGTCACGAGCCGCCAGCGCCGCGTGAGCGGCTGGTACGACAGGCGCATGTGGCGCGTGGCGGTGGTGATGTGCTTGTCGGTCCAGTACCAGCGGTCGCGCAGCAGCACCGCCTCGGCGACGAAGTACATCGGGATGCCCTTCTCGAGCGCGTCCTCGATCACCGGCGGCAGGTCGAAGCTCACGTTCACGAAAAGCAGCAGGCCCTCGTCACCGCGGTCGAAACGCAGCATCGTGACATCGGCCGTATCGGCGCGCGCGCCGGCCAGCGTGAACACGAAGAGCACGGACGCGAGAAGGCGCGCGAGCCAGCGGTCAGGCACGCGAAAGCTTCTCCAGCACGGCGTAGAAGAATCCGTCGTGGTCACGAAGACGATTGTCCCCAACGCCCGGCTCCGTTTCCCCGGAATGGGGCAGCAAATGACCCGGGCCGGACCGCAAAACCGCCGCTTTGTTGTGCGCAAGAAACGTTTGCACCTGCCGATCGCCCTCGTCGCGGAACACGGAGCACGTGCAATAGACGAGCCGCCCGCCCTCGCGCAGCAGCGGCCAGAGCGCCGCGAGCAGCCGCGCCTGCGTCGCGGCGAGCTGCGCGATGTCGGTTTCACGGCGCAGCCAGCGGACGTCGGGGTGCCGCCGCACGATGCCGGATGCGGTGCAGGGCGCGTCAAGCAGGATCGCGTCGAACGGTTTCCCGTCCCACCACCCCTGCGGCTGCGCGGCGTCCGCCGCGACCACGGTCGCCTTCAAGTGCAACCGTTCGAGGTTCTCGCCGATGCGTTCGCAGCGCTGCGGCGCGATGTCCAATGCGATCACGTCGGCATCCGCGAGTTCCAGGATGTGCGCGGTCTTGCCCCCGGGCGCGGCGCAGGCGTCCAGCACGCGCAAGGGGGGCGCCGCGTCCAGGCCGGCCAACAGCAACGGGGCCGCGAGTTGGGCCGCCGCATCCTGCACCGACACCGCGCCTGCGTCGAAAGCCGGCAGCGCGTGCACGTCGCGCGGCTCGCGCAGGATCACCCCCGCATCGCCGGCCGCGATTGCGTCGATGCCGCCGGCCTGAAGCGTCGCGAGGTAGCTGTCGCGCGAGGACTTGCGCGCATTGACGCGCAGCGTCATCGGCGCACGGCGGTTGTCGGCTTCGAGGATCTGCTGCCAGGCATCGGGCCAGTCGCGACGCAGGCGCGCGATCCACCACTTCGAGTGGTTCCAGCGCGCGACTTCGTCGGCGTCCGTCGTCGCCACCAGCGCGTCGCGCTCGCGCAGGAAGCGACGCAGGCATGCGTTCACGAAGTTGGCTTGGGGGCGCATCGCGGTATCGCGCTTGGCCGCTTCCACAGCCTGGTCCACCAGCGTGAAGGCCGGATACGGCGCATCTTCGTCGCGCCAGCACAGCGCGAGGGCCGTGCACAGCAGCGCATCCGCCGCGGGTGCGGGTGCGCGCTTCGCGAGTTGCGCGCGCAGCGCCTGGGCGCGACCGAGATGGCGCAACGCGTGGAACGCCAGTGCCTGAGCGCCCGGACGCAACGGCGCATCGACGCGCGGGACCGCCTGCGTCGCGGACATGCCCGCGCGAACGTCGGCGACGATGCGCGCCGCGGCCTGCAGCAGGCGCCAGAGCGGAACCGGT
>DATBPW010000236.1:0-16543 GCA_036561125.1 Ramlibacter sp.
CAGCCCGCCTGACGTGAAGCCCACCGTCGTCAGCGCCGACGTCCTGTTCGAGGACCACCGCGCGCAGCTGAAGTGGGAATGGGTCGCCGGCCTCGGCGCTTCCGAGCGGCGCTTCGATGAAGTGGCCGTGCGCGCGGCGCGCTCCGGCGCGGACCTCGTCGGGTACCTCAACTACATCCACCCGTACCGAGTGCAGATCCTCGGCGAGCGCGAGGTGGCCTACCTCACCAACGCGACGGCCGAGGACTGCGCGCGCCGCATCGCGCGCATCGTCACGCTCGAGCCCCCGGTGCTGGTCCTCACCGATGGGAAGACGGCGCCCGAGGCGCTGCTGCAGATGTGCGAGCGCGCGCAGATCCCGATGTTCGCGACGCACGAGCCGTCGGCGTTCGTGATCGACGTGCTGCGCGCGTACCTGTCCAAGCATTTCGCCGAACGCACGTCGATGCACGGCGTGTTCATGGACATCCTCGGCCTCGGCGTGCTGATCACCGGCGAATCCGGGCTGGGCAAGAGCGAGCTCGGGCTGGAGCTGATCACGCGCGGCAACGGGCTGGTCGCCGACGACGCGGTGGACCTGTACCGCGTCAACCAGACGACGATCGAAGGACGCTGCCCCGAGCTGCTGCAGAACCTGCTGGAAGTGCGCGGCATCGGCTTGCTGGACATCCGCGCCATCTTCGGCGAGACCGCGGTGCGCCGGAAGATGCGCCTGCGCCTGATCGTGCACCTCGTGCGGCGCGAGACGCTCGAGCGCGAATACGAGCGGCTGCCCTACGAGCCGCTCACGCAGGACGTGCTCGGCGTGCCCGTGCGCAAGGCCGTGATCCAGGTGGTCGCCGGCCGCAACATCGCCGTGCTGGTGGAAGCGGCCGTGCGCAACACGATCCTGCAGCTGCGCGGCGTCGACACGTACCAGGATTTCGTCGAGCGGCACCGCCGCGCGATGGAAAGTGGAGGTTAGCGCAACGCGCTGACCGTCACTTCGGCCGGTGCGGGCAGTTCACCTTGGTGCAGTTCGCGTAGAGGCTCAGCGCGTGCTCGGCGATCTCGAAGCCCTTCGCCTTGGCGACGGAGTTCTGGCGCTTTTCGATTTCCGCGTCGTAGAACTCCTCGACGCGGCCGCAATCGAGGCACACGATGTGGTCGTGGTGCGTGCCTTCGTTGAGCTCGTAGACCGCCTTGCCGCTTTCGAAATGGCTGCGCGTGAGGATGCCGGCCTGCTCGAACTGCGTGAGCACGCGGTAAACCGTCGCCAGCCCGATGTCCGAGTGATCCTGCAACAGCACGCGAAAGACGTCTTCGGCCGTCATGTGCCGCTGCGCGCCCGTGTGGAACACGTCGAGGATCTTCAGCCGCGGCACGGTCGCCTTCAGGCCGGTGTTCTTCAGTTCGTCGACGTTGGTGGTGGGCATGCGCGGGCGGCTGCGGCGGGATGCCTTGCCCCTGCCGCTACAATCGATTCGATCATATCGCCACTCGCGAAGCCCATGCGTTTTCCCTTCCCCCCAGCATCCCTCGCGCTCGCCGCGTGCGGGGTGGTGCTCGCCGGCTGCGCGGGCATCGACCGCTTCTCCTACGGCGTGACCACCGCGATCTCGCCGTACAAGGTCGAGATCGTGCAAGGCAACTTCGTGTCCAAGGAGCAGGTCACCGCGCTGCGCAAGGGCATGTCGCGCATCCAGGTGCGCGACATCCTAGGCACGCCGCTGGTCACGGACGCATTCCACAAGGACCGCTGGGACTACGTGTTCACGATCCGGCGCGAGGGCGTGCATTCGCAGGAGCGCCGGCTCGCGGTGTATTTCAGCGGCGACACGCTCGACCACTGGGAAGGCGACGAGATGCCGACCGAGGCCGACTTCGTCGCCACCCTGGACGCCAAGCGCCGCGGCTCGACGATTCCGCAGCTCGAGGCCAGCGAGGACAAGCTGCGCCAGTTCGCGGCCGAGAACAAATCCCAGCCGGCACCGGCCGCGCCGACCGCTGCCGCGCCGGCGGTGAGCTATCCCCCGCTCGAGCCGCCGCAGCGCTGATCGCGATGGCCTCGTCGTCCCCGATGCACAAGGTCGCCGTCGCCGGCGCGAGTGGCCGCATGGGCCAGATGCTGATCGAGGCGATCCGCGGCTCGGGCGATTGCCAGCTCGCCGGCGCCACCGACGTCGCCGCGAGTCCGGCGATCGGCAACGACGCCGCTGCGTTCCTCGGCCACGCCAGCGGCGTGCCGGTGACCGCGAACATCCGCGAAGCGCTCGCGCACGCGCAGGTGCTGATCGACTTCACGCGCCCCGAAGGCACGCTCAAGCACCTGGACGCGTGCCGCGACCTCAAGGTCAACATGGTGATCGGCACCACCGGCTTTTCCGAAGGCCAGAAGGAGAAGATCGCCGACGCCGCGCGCGACATCGCGATCGTCCTGTCGCCGAACATGAGCGTAGGCGTGAACGTGACGCTCAAGCTGCTCGAGACGGCCGCGCGGACGCTCTCGAGCGGGTTCGACATCGAAGTGCTCGAAGCGCACCACCGGCACAAGGTCGACGCGCCTTCGGGCACCGCGCTCAAGATGGGCGAGGTGATCGCGCAGGCGCAGGGCAAGTCGCTCAAGGACTGGGCCACCTACGCGCGCGAAGGCGTCACCGGCGAGCGCAAGGCCGGCACCATCGGCTTCTCGTCGATGCGCGGCGGCGACATCGTGGGCGACCACACCGTGCTGTTCGCCGGCAACGGCGAGCGCATCGAGATCACGCACCGCGCCGCGAGCCGCGCGACGTATGCGGAAGGCAGCCTGCGCGCCGTGCGCTTCCTCGCCGGTAGGAGCAAGGGCCTCTTCGACATGTTCGACGTGCTGGCCCTCAGATGAACCTGTACGACCTGCTGGCCAGCGGCGATGCCGTGACCCGGCTGGTGGCGATCGTGCTGCTCGCGATGTCGGTCGCGAGCTGGGTCGTGATCTTGTGGAAGGCGTGGCTGCTGCGGCGCGCGGGCGGCGACGTCGGGCGCAGCACGGCGGCGTTCTGGCAGTCGCCGTCGATCGCCGAGGCGCAGCAGCGCGTCGGCGCGTTCGACCGCGAAGCGCTCGTGCTGCCGCTGATCAACGCGACGCAAGCGTCGGCGCCCGGCTCGCTGGCGGCCGCGGGCGACCGCTCGCAGCAGCTCACGCGCCTGCTGCGCGACGCGCTGCACGGCGTGCTCGCCAAGCTGCAGTTCGGCCAGGTGCTGCTGGCCACCATCGGCTCGACTGCTCCCTTCGTCGGCCTGCTCGGCACCGTCTGGGGCATCTACCACGCGCTGACGGGCATCGCTGCGTCGGGACAGATCACCATCGACAAGGTCGCGGGGCCGGTGGGCGAATCGCTCATCATGACCGCGGCCGGCCTGGCGGTCGCCATTCCCGCCGTGCTGGGCTACAACATCTTCGGGCGCTTCATCGGCCGCATCGAAGCCGACCTCGAAGGTTTCGCGCGCGACCTGCGCGAGCTGCTCACGCATCCGGGCGGGCAGGGCTGACATGGCGTTCGGCCGACTGGAGCGCACGGCGAGCGCGCCACCGATGAGCGACATCAACATGACGCCGCTGGTGGACGTCATGCTGGTGCTCGTGGTCATCCTCATCATCACGGCGCCGCTGCTGGCCAGCTCGGTGCGGCTGGACCTGCCGCGCACCGAAGCGGCCAAGCCCAGCGACACGCAAATCTTCGTCACCGTCGTCCTCGACAAGGCGGGGCAGGCCTTCGTCGACGACAAGCCCGCGACCGACGCCGAACTCGCGCAGCGCCTCGCCCAGGCCGCGAAGGCCAACCCGGACACCGAGATCCAGCTGCGCGCGGACGCGGGCGTGCCGTACGGGCGTGTCGTGCAGGTGATGGGCGCGGCGCAGAAGGCCGGCTTGAACCGCATCGGCTTCGTCGCCGAGCCCGGCGCGCACTGAAGAGCGCGCGAGGCGGCGCGCCCCTACAATTCCTCGCATGCAGGAGAGATACATCCCGGGCGAGGTGGAACGCGCGGCGCAGTCGCACTGGACGGCGCGCGACGCCTACCGCGTCATCGAAGACACGCGCAAGGACAAGTTCTACGCGTGCTCGATGCTGCCCTACCCGAGCGGCAAGCTCCACATGGGGCACGTTCGCAACTACACGATCAACGACATGCTCACGCGCTACCTGCGCATGAAGGGCTACAACGTCCTCATGCCCATGGGCTGGGACGCGTTCGGGCTGCCGGCCGAGAACGCCGCGATGCGCAACAACGTGCCGCCGGCGAAGTGGACGTTCGAGAACATCGCGACCATGAAGGGCCAGATGCAGGCCATGGGCCTGGCCATCGACTGGTCGCGCGAGATCGCCACCTGCGATCCCACTTACTACAAGTGGAACCAGTGGCTGTTCCTGAAGATGCTCGAGAAGGGCATCGCCTACCGCAAGACGCAGGTCGTGAACTGGGACCCGGTGGACCAGACCGTGCTCGCGAACGAGCAGGTGATCGACGGCCGCGGCTGGCGCACCGGCGCGCTCGTGGAAAAGCGAGAGATCCCGGGTTACTACCTGAAGATCACCGACTACGCGCAGGAGTTGCTCGATCACGTGCAGCATCGCCTGCCCGGCTGGCCCGAGCGCGTGAAGCTGATGCAGGAAAACTGGATCGGCAAGAGCGAGGGCGTGCGCTTTGCGTTCACGCACGCCATCCGCGGCGCGGATGGCCAGCCGATCCAGGACGGCCGCATGTACGTGTTCACGACGCGGGCCGACACCATCATGGGCGTGACCTTTGTCGCGGTGGCGCCGGAGCATCCGCTGGCGCTGCACGCGGCGCAGGCGAACCCGAAGGTCGCGCGCTTCATCGAGGACGCGAAGAAGGGCGGCACGACCGAAGCCGAGCTCGCGCTGAAGGAAAAGGAAGGCGTGCCGACCGGGCTCGTCGTCAACCATCCGCTCACCGGTGAGCCGGTCGACGTGTGGGTCGGCAACTACGTGCTGATGGGCTACGGCGACGGCGCAGTGATGGGCGTGCCGGGCCATGACGAGCGCGACTTCGCCTTCGCGCTGAAGTACGACCTGCCGATCGTGCAGGTCGTGCACGTCGACGGCGAGACGTACGACTACAGGCAGTGGCACGACTGGTACGCCGACAAGGACAACGGCGTCACCATCAATTCGGACATCTACAGCGGCTTCACCTACCGCGAAGCCGTCGATGCCGTCGCGCACGCGCTCCAGCAAAGCGGCCTCGGCGAGAAGAAGACGACCTGGCGCCTGCGCGACTGGGGCGTGAGCCGCCAGCGCTACTGGGGCACGCCGATCCCGATCATCCACTGCGACCAGCACGGCGCGGTGCCGGTGCCGTACCAGGACCTGCCGGTGGTGCTGCCGCAGGACTGCGTGCCCGACGGCAGCGGCAACCCGCTGAACAAGCGCGAGGATTTCCTGAAGTGCACGTGCCCGGTCTGCGGCAAGCCCGCACGCCGCGAGACGGACACGATGGACACGTTCGTCGACAGCGCGTGGTACTACATGCGCTATTGCGACCCGAAGAAGGACGATGCGATGGTCGGCGCGGGCGCGCGCTACTGGATGCCGATGGACCAGTACATCGGCGGCATCGAACACGCCATCCTGCACCTGCTGTATGCGCGCTTCTGGACCAAGGTGATGCGCGACATGGGCCTGGTGGGCGTCGACGAGCCGTTCACGAAGCTGCTGACGCAGGGCATGGTGTTGAACGAGGCGTTCTACCGCACGGGCGAAAAGTCGGGCAAGCGCTATTACTGGACGCACGAGCTCGACATCGAACGCGACGAGCACACGAACGTGGTCGGCGCGAAGTCGAAGCAAGACGGCCTGCCGGTCACGTACGAGGGCTGGACGACGATGTCCAAGTCCAAGAACAACGGCGTGGACCCGCAGGAGCTGATCGACAAGTACGGCGCCGACACCGCGCGCCTGTACACGATGTTCACGGCGCCGCCGGAAGCCACGCTCGAGTGGAACGACGCGGCGCTCGAAGGCTCGTTCCGCTTCCTGCGGCGCGTGTGGGCGTTCGGGCATCGCATCGGAGCCGAAGCCGATGCGCCGGGGCCGGCGCCGAGGTTCTCCAGCGAGAGCAAGGCCCTGCGCCGCGAGATCCATTCGGTGCTGCGCCAGGTCGACTACGACTACCAGCGCATGCAATACAACACCGTCGTCTCGGGCGCGATGAAGATGCTCAACGCGCTCGAGGACTTCAAGGCGGCGCAGGGCGAAGGTGCTGCGCACGCGCTGCGCGAGGGCTTCGGCGTCCTGCTGCGCGTGCTGTACCCGGTGACGCCGCACATCACGCACGCCTTGTGGCACGAGCTCGGTTATGCGAAACACATGGGCGAGTTGCTCGACGCGCCGTGGCCGCAGGTGGACGACCAGGCGCTGGTGCAGGACGAGATCGAGCTGGTGCTGCAGGTCAACGGCAAGACGCGCGGCTCGATCAAGGTGCCCGCCGCTGCGGCGCGCGAGGAGATCGAGCAAGCCGCCACCGCGACCGATGCGTTCGCGCAGTTCGGCGGCGGCAACCCGGTCAAGAAGGTCATCATCGTGCCGGGCCGGCTGGTCAACGTGGTCGTGTGATGAGACGGCGCACGTTCGCGGCCCTCGCTCCCGTTTCGCTCCTCGCCGCCTGTGGCTTCAGGCTGCGGCAGGCGCCGACGTTCGAGTTCAAGCGGATTTACATCAACGCCGCGGCGACTTCGCCGATCGCGCACGATTTGAAGAAGGCGCTTGCCTCGGGCGGCACCGTGACGGTGGCGGACACGCCCACGGCGGCCGACGTCGTGCTGGACGTGCTCGGCGAGACGCGGCAGACCGTCGTCGTCGGCTTGAGCGCCGTCGGGCAGGTCACGGAATTCGAGCTGCGCATGCGCTTTCGCTTCCGGCTGCGCACGCCGCAGGGGCGCGAGGTCATCCCGGACGCGGAGATCGCGCTCAGCCGCGACATCAGCTTCACCGAATCCGCGGCGCTCGCGAAGGAAGCCGAGGAGCAGCTGCTGTTCCGCGACATGCAGGCCGACATCGTGCTGCAGACGATGCGGCGCCTCGCGGCCGCGAAGCTCGCGTGAGCACGCCATGGAGCTGGACCGCGCCGACCTGAAGCTGCTCGAGTTGCTCCACAAGGACGGCCGCACGACGGTGCAGGCGCTGTCCGAGGCGATCCACCTGTCCGCGCGCGCCACGCTCAACCGCGTGCGCAAGCTCGAAGCGGCGGGCGTGATCGAAAGCTATCGCGCGATGGTCAACCGCTCGGCGCTCGGCGAACAGGTGTGCGTGTTCGCCGAGATCGCGCTGAAGGACCAGCGGCAGGCATCGATCCAGCGTTTCGAAAAACGCATGGCCTCGGCGCAGGAGGTGGTGGGCTGCTGGGTCGTGAGCGGACGCTACGACTACCTCGTGCGCATCGCGTGCCCGACGCTCTCGCACTATCACCGCCTGATCAATGCATGGCTCGACGAAGCCGCGCTGGGCGTCGAGAAGATCGTCACCAACATCGAGCTGCAGACGATCAAGGAGTTCGAAGGCTTTCCCGTGCACAAGCCGGCACGCGCGTAGGCCTGTTCCCACGGCACTTCCGATTCGGAAGCCGATCCCGAGCATCACTGCCGTTCCGGCACTGGACGCAGCGCCGATTCACGCCCATGGCACAGCGGTCGAGCCTAGACTTGGCGGATCAACGGAGAGCTTTGCCATGACTGCCGCCACCCCCGCCGCCACCGCCGAATTCATTGGGAAAGAGCACCGCTTCGGCGCGCGCAACTACGCCCCCGTGCCGGTCGTCGTCGACCGCGCGAAGGACTGCCTCGTGTGGGACGTCGAGGGCCGCGAATACATCGACATGATGGGTGCGTATTCCGCCGTGTCGCACGGCCACCTGCACCCGCGCATCGTCGGCGCGCTGCAGGCGCAGCTCGCGAAGGTTGCCGTCACGTCGCGTGCGTATCACGGCACGACGCTCGGCCCGTTCCTCGAGAAACTGTGCGAGGTGACGGGTTTCGAGCGCGCGCTGCCGATGAACACCGGCGCCGAAGCGGTCGAAACCGCGATCAAGTGCGCGCGCCGCTGGGGCCATCGCGTCAAGGGCATCGCGGACGGCCGGCAGGAGATCCTGGTGGCGCGCGGCAACTTCCACGGCCGCACCAGCACCATCATCAGCTTCTCGACCGAGCAGGACTACAAGGAAGGCTTCGGCCCGCTCGCCGGCGGGTTCGTCCACTTCGACTTCGGCGACATGGCCAGCGTGCGTGCGGGCACGACGGCGAACACCTGCGCCGTGCTGATCGAGCCGATCCAGGGCGAGGCCGGCGTGATCGTCCCGCCGCCCGGCTTCTTCGCGCAGCTGCGCGAATGGTGCGACCGCAACAACATCCTGCTGATCGACGACGAAGTGCAGGCGGGCCTCGGGCGCACGGGGCGCTGGTTCGCTTTCGAGCACGAAGGCATCCGGCCCGATGCGCTGATCCTGGGCAAGGCGCTCGGCGGCGGCGTGCTGCCGGTGAGCGCGTTCCTCGCCGATGCGAAGGTGATGGACCCGGTGTTCAGCCCGGGCAGCCACGGCTCGACCTTCGGCGGCAATGCGCTTGCCGCGGCGGTGGCGCTCGAAGCGCTCAATGTGATCGAGGAGGAGAACCTCGTCGCGCGCAGCGCCAAGCTCGGCGTGCACCTGCGCGATCGGCTGGAGTCCGTGATGCGCGACTCGGGCGGCCTGGTGCGGGCGGTGCGCGGACGCGGCCTGTGGATCGGCGTGGACATCGAGCCGGCGTACGCGACCGCACGCGAGCTGGTCGAGCGCCTCGCTCGCAAGGGCGTGCTGTCGAAGGAGACGCACGAGACCGTGATCCGCTTCGCGCCGCCGCTGACGATCACGCAGGCGCTGGTCGACGAGGCAGTGGATCGCTTCCGTGAGGTCATCATGGAAAAGGCCGAAGCGCTCGGCCTCGTCACCGCCGACGCAGCCTGCGCGTAAGCGGCGCGCGGGCTTAAACTGGCGGCCATGCAACTGGCCGCGGCCCAACTCCGATCGCACCTCGAGAATTCGGCGAAAGGGGGGCTTCGGCCCCTTTACACATTGCACGGCGACGAACCGCTGCTGGTGCAGGAAGCGGCCGATGCCATCCGCGCCGCGGCGCGCACGCAGGGCTTCACCGAGCGCACGGTGCACACGGTGGCCGGCGCGCATTTCGACTGGAGCGAAGTGCTCGCGGCAGGCGGGTCGCTGAGCCTGTTCGCCGACAAGCAGGTCGTGGAAGTGCGCGTCCCCTCGGGCAAACCGGGCAAGGACGGCAGCGTCGCGCTGCAACAGCTCGCGGAAAATTCGGCGGCCAGCGACGGCACGCTGACGCTGGTGATCCTGCCCAAGCTCGATCGCCAGACCCGAAGCGGCGCGTGGTTCGGCGCGCTGGAAGCCAACGGCGTCGCGATCCAGTTCGACGCGATCGAGCGCGGCGCGCTGCCGCAATGGATCGCGCAGCGCCTGGCGCAGCAGGGCCAGCGCGTCGCCGGCGGCGACGAAGGCCAGCGTACGCTGCAGTTCTTCGCCGACCGCGTCGAAGGCAACCTGCTGGCGGCACACCAGGAAATCCAGAAGCTCGCGCTGCTGTACCCGCCCGGCGAGCTCACGTTCGAACAGGTCGAGGGCGCGGTGCTCAATGTCGCGCGCTACGACGTGTTCAAGCTGTCCGAGGCCGTGCTCGCAGGGCAGGCGGCGCGCGTGCAGCGCATGCTCGACGGGCTGAAGGCCGAAGGCGAAGCCGAGGTGCTGGTGCACTACACGCTGGCCGA
Source organism: Ramlibacter sp. (assembly GCA_036561125.1). GTDB lineage: Bacteria > Pseudomonadota > Gammaproteobacteria > Burkholderiales > Burkholderiaceae_C > Ramlibacter. Next base: position 9,795 of record DATBPW010000236.1, read on the forward strand.
GGACATCCGCGCGCTCAAGCGCGTGAAGGATGCGATGGCCGCAGGGCGGCCGCTGCCCGTCGCGTTGCGCGAGCAGCGCGTGTGGGGCGTGAAGGAGCGGCTGTTCGAGCGCGTGCTGCCGCGCATGTCGTCGACCGCACTGGACAACCTGCTGTACGGGGCGCATCTCGTCGACGGCATCGTGAAAGGCCTGAAGGCGCCGGGCTGGCCGGCCGACGGCTGGCAGGCGCTGCAGCGGCTGGCGTTCTCGCTGTGCCAGGAGTGCGGGGTGCAGCAGCCGGCACGCACGGCGCGATAATCGCGGCGTGAATGCGCTGAACATCGCCGAATACATGCAGACCATGGGCGCGCGCGCCCGCGAGGCGTCTGCGGCGATGGCGCGCTCGGATGCGGCCACGCGCGCGAGTGCCTTGCGCGCGCTCGCGGCCAAGCTGCGCGCGAACCTCGACGCGCTCGGCCACGAGAACGGGCGCGACGTCGACCAGGCGTATGCGGCGGGGTTGTCCGCGCCGATGGTCGACCGCCTGAAACTCACGCCGCAGGTCATCGAAACGGTGGCGCAGGGCTGCGAACAGCTCGCGGCGATGCCCGACGTGATCGGCGAAATCATCGGCATGAAGCAGCAGCCCTCGGGCATCCGCGTCGGCCAGATGCGCGTGCCGATCGGCGTGTTCGGCATGATCTACGAGAGCCGTCCCAACGTGACGATCGAGGCGGCGAGCCTGTCGATCAAGAGCGGCAATGCCTGCATCCTGCGCGGCGGCTCCGAGGCGATCCATTCGAACCGCGCACTCGCCGTGCTGGTGCAGGACGCGCTCGTCGCCGCCGGCCTGCCGGCCGATGCGGTGCAGCTCGTGCAGACCACCGAGCGCGAAGCGGTCGGCCAGCTGATCGCGATGCCACGCTTCGTCGATCTCGTGATCCCGCGCGGCGGCAAGGGCCTGATCGAGCGCGTGAGCGCCGGCGCGAAGGTGCCGGTGATCAAGCACCTCGATGGCAACTGCCACGTGTACGTCGATTCGCCGTGCGACATCGACATGGCGGTGGCGGTGGCCGACAACGCGAAGACGCAGAAGTACAGCCCGTGCAACGCGATCGAGGGCCTGCTGGTTGCACGCGAAGTCGCGGCCGGATTCCTGCCGAAGATCGGCGCGGTGTTCGCGCGCAAGGGCGTGGAGATGCGCTGCGATGCAGAGTCGCGCGCGATCCTCGAGCAAGTGCCAGGTGCGAGCGTGAAGGCCGCGAGCGAACAGGACTGGTTCGAGGAATACCTCGCCGCGATCATCGCGATCCGAGTGGTCGACGACGTCGACGCGGCGATCGCGCACATCAACCACTACTCCAGCCACCACACCGACGCGATCGTCACGCGCGACCACATGCACGCGCAGCGCTTCCTGCGCGAGGTCGATTCGGCCAGCGTGATGGTCAACGCGAGCCCGCGCTTCGCCGACGGCTTCGAATACGGGCTGGGCGCCGAGATCGGCATCAGCACCGACAAGTTCCACGCGCGCGGCCCTGTCGGTATCGAGGGCCTGACGTCGCTGAAGTGGGTCGTGCTGGGCAACGGCGAGTTGCGCACCTGAGCCCCGGCGCGCAACCCGGCGCGGTCAGTTGATGATCGTGAAATCCCCGAAGGCGAGCGAGGGGTGCGGCACACCGATGATCGCGATCTGCACGGCGGCGGTGCCGCCGGCCCCGTCCGCGTCGTAGTAGAGCGCCCCGTTCGCCGTGTTGAAGATGATCCGGTCGTCGGCGTCGTGGGCCGTGATGGCCCCGCTGGCGGAATAGAACTGCTCCGCGGTGATCGCGCCGTTGGCGCTGAAGCCGGTGAACACCGCCTTGCTCAGCGCCATGTGGTCGGTGCCGGTCGTGAAATCGGTGAACGTGTCGATGTTGCCGGTGCCGCCCTTCATGTCGAACACGAACGTGTCGGAGCCGGCGCTCCCGATGAGGGTGTCGTTGCCGGCGCCGCCGACGAGGGTGTCGTTGCCCGCGCCGCCGGTGATCTTGTCGTTGCCTGCGCCGCCATTGAGCAGGTCGGCGAAGCCCGTGCCGATGAGCGTGTTGGCGCCCGCGTTGCCGGTGATCGCGAGTGCGTTTGCCACCAGCGACGCGTCGACCGACAGCGCCTTCGTGCCCGACGTATCCGCGACGGCCGCGGTGCCGGTGCCGATCACGACCGTCTCGATGCCCGTGTCGCCCGCGTAGAGCACGAGCTTGCCCGACCCGTTGTACGCGAAGCGCACTTCGTCGGTGCCGGTCGTGCCGGAGTCGGTGAACTCGGCGGCCGAATGCTCGCCCGGATTGCGCACGAAGTAGACGTCGCTGCCGTCCTTGCCGTCGATGTGGTCGACGCCGCCGCGCCCGTCGAGCACGTTGTCGCCGGAGTTGCCGGTGATGATGTTGGCGACGGTGTTGCCCGTCGCGTTGATCGAGTCGGTGCCGGTGAGCGTGAGGTTCTCGACCTTCTGCGCGAGCATGTACGACACCGAGGAGAACACGCTGTCGACCTCGTGGCCGGTCTCGACGATCACGTCGCCGGTGTTGTCCACGTAGTATGTGTCGCTGCCCCGGCCGCCTTCCATCGTGTCGGCGCCGGCGCCGCCATCGAGCGTGTCGTCGCCGCCGAGCCCTTGCAACACGTCGGCCGCGGCCGTGCCGTTCAGCGCGTCGGGGCCGTTCGTGCCGGTGATCGAGGCGGCGTGGAGCGTCTGGATGTCGACCGCCGAGCCATCGGCTGCGCGGTCGTGGAAGCTGGGCAGCGCCCGGCTGAAGGAAATGCGATGGATGGTCATGCTATCCGTTCCCCCAGGGGCGCACTCGCACGGGCCGACAGGCCCGGCTCTCCTCCCCCGTATGTTTTAGTGCGTGTTCATCTTCTCACAATTTGTCGCAAGTAAAACCTTTGGTCGTCAGTTCGGGGGAGCCCGGCGATACGCGAAAAAGACAACGCTTGCAACGCCCCGCTGCATACCCAACTTCTAGAATCCGGAAAACCCCAAAAGCATGGTCCCCCACCTCGTCACCGCCCTCACCGGACCCATCAATGAGCTCGAGCAACGCGTCCTCGAGTCCATGCCCGCCATCGAACGCTGGTTCCGGCTCGAGTGGATGGAGCACACGCCGCCGTTCTACACGTCGGTCGACCTGCGCAATGCGGGCTTCAAGCTCGCGCCCGTCGACACGAACCTGTTTCCCGGCGGCTGGAACAACCTGACCGAGGAGATGCTGCCCCTCGCGGTGCAGGCCGCGATGGCCGCGATCGAAAAGATCTGCCCCGATGCGAAGAACCTGCTGGTCGTCCCCGAGAACTACACGCACAACACGTTCTACCTGGCCAACCTGTTGCAGCTCAAGCGCATCTTCCGGATGGCGGGGCTGAACGTGCGCATCGGCTCCATCGACCCGGAGCTGAAGGAATCGAAGACGATCGAATTGCCGATGGGCGACAAGGTCACCATCGAGCCTGTCGTGCGCACGCGCCGCCGCCTCGGGCTGAAGGACTTCGACCCGTGCACGATCCTGCTGAACAACGACCTGTCGTCGGGGACGCCGGGCATCCTCGAGGACATCCACGAGCAGTACCTGCTGCCGCCACTGCACGCGGGCTGGTCGGTGCGGCGCAAGAGCAATCACTTCCGCAGCTACGACGACGTCGCCAAGCGCTTCGGCAAGCTGATCGGCATCGACCCGTGGCTGGTCAACCCGATGTTCAACATCTGCGGCGAGATCGACTTCTCGGACGGCGCGGGGATGGATTGCCTCACGACCAACGCCGATGCGCTGCTCACCAAGATCCGCAAGAAGTACAAGGAGTACGGCATCAACGAGAAGCCGTTCGTCGTGGTGAAGGCCGACAACGGCACGTACGGCAAGGGCATCATGACCGTGCGCGACGTGAAGGACCTGGAGAACATCAACCGCAAGACGCAGGAAGGGATGTCCGTCACCAAGGACGGCCAGCAGGTGCACCAGGTCATCATCCAGGAAGGCGTGCTGACCGGCGAGCGGATGAACGACGCCGTGGCCGAGCCGGTGGTTTACATGATGGACCGCTTCGTGGTCGGCGGCTTCTACCGCGTGCACGCGGAGAGGGGCATCGACGAGAACCTGAACGCGCCGGGCTCGCATTTCGTGCCGCTCGCGTTCGCGGAAAGCACGCGCCTGCCGCAGCCCGGCGAGAAGCCCGGTGCCAGCGCGCCCAACCGCTTCTACATGTACGGCGTGATCGGGCGGCTGGCCATGCTCGCGGCCAGCTACGAGATGGAAGCGACCGACCCCGAGGCCGAAACCTATGACTGATGCCGCTGGCGCACAATAGCGGGTTTACATAAAGGAACCCCGCCTGGGCTGGAGGGAGCGGCGCAGCGCGGGGCCGATGGCTGGTGCAGAACTCGAAATCCTCGCTTGCGGCGCTGACGCTCGGCGCCATCGGTGTCGTGTACGGCGACATCGGCACCAGCGTGCTGTACGCGGTGAAGAGTGTGTTCGCCAGCGGGCACGTGCAGTTCACGGAAGCCAACGTCTTCGGCGTCCTGTCGATCATCTTCTGGACGCTCACGGTGATCGTGTCGATCAAGTACGTGGTGCTCGTCCTGCGCGCCGACAACAACGGCGAAGGCGGCCTGATCGCGATGCTGGCGCTGGCGTCGCAGGCCGTGAAAGACAAGCCCCGGCTGCGCGCCGTGCTGCTGGCCGTCGGCATCTTCGGCACCTCGATGTTCTACGGCGACGGCGTGATCACGCCGGCGATCTCTGTGCTGTCGGCCGTCGAAGGCCTCGAAGTGCTGTCGCCGCACTTCAAGGACGCCGTGATCCCGCTCACGCTGGTGATCCTGTTCGGGCTGTTCGCGTTCCAGAAGCACGGCACCGCGGGCATCGGGCGCTTCTTCGGGCCCGTCACGCTCACGTGGTTCGTGGTGATCGCGCTGCTCGGGCTGTCGCACATCGTGCGCCACCCGCAGATCCTGCTGGCGCTCAGCCCGCACCATGCGCTGCTGTTCCTGTGGCACCAGCCGCTGGTCACGTTCATCATTCTCGGTGCGGTGGTGCTGTGCGTGACGGGTGCGGAGGCGCTCTATGCGGACATGGGCCACTTCGGCAAGCGCCCGATCCGCATCGCGTGGTTCAGCATCGTCATGCCCGCGCTCACGCTCAACTACTTCGGGCAGGGCGCGTTGCTGCTCGACCGAGGCAAGGAGGCCGCGGCCAACCCGTTCTACCTGATGGCGCCGGACTGGGCGCTGCTGCCGCTGGTCGTGCTGGCCACCGCGGCGACGGTGGTCGCGTCGCAGGCGCTCATCACCGGCGCGTATTCGGTGACCAAGCAGGTGATCCAGCTGGGCTACCTGCCGCGGCTGGCGATCCAGCACACCAGCGTGCGCGACACCGGCCAGATCTACATCCCCTTCGTGAACTGGGGCCTGTTCGTGGCCATCGTGCTGGCGGTCGTGCTGTTCCGCTCGTCCGAAGCATTGGGCGCGGCGTACGGCATCGCGGTGACGATGGACATGTCGATCACCACGACGCTGACGTTCTTCGTGATCCGCTACGGCTGGGGGTACCCGCTGGCCCTGTGCGTCGCCGCGACGGGGTGCTTCTTCGTCGTCGACTTCACCTTCTTCGCGTCGAACCTGCTGAAGCTCGTGGAAGGCGGCTGGTTCCCGCTGATGATCGGCGGCGCCATCTTCACGCTGATGATGACGTGGAAGCAGGGGCGCAACCTGCTCAACGAAAAGCTGCGCGCCGATGCGATTCCGCTCAAGGATTTCCTCGAAGCCGTGTTCGTGAGCCCGCCCGCGCGCGTCGAAGGCACCGCGGTGTTCCTCACGGCCGAACCCGGCACCGTGCCCAACGCGATGCTGCACAACCTCAAGCACAACAAGGTCCTGCACCAGCAGAACCTGTTCGTCACGGTGCGCAGCCACGAGGTGCCGTGGATCGGCATCAACAAGCGCGTGGAAGTCGAGCCGCTCGGCCACGACTGCTGGCAGGTCATCCTGCACTACGGCTTCAAGAACGATCCCGACGTGCCGCGCGCGCTCGAGCAGATGCGCGCGCAAGGCTGCCAGCTCGAACACATGCTGACCAGCTACTTCCTGTCGCGCGACACCGTGATCCCCACCATCGGCGGCGGCATGGCGCCGTGGCGCGAGAAGCTGTTCGCGCAGATGCACCACAACGCGAGCAACGCGGCGGATTTCCTGCGGCTGCCGAACAACTCGGTGGTGGAGCTCGGCGCGAAGGTGGAGATCTAGCTTCCCGGCTTCGCGGGGATCGTCAACCCGCGCTGCACGGCCGGGCGCGCGACGAATGCATCGAGCACACGCTTGACGTTGCCGAAGTCGCTGAAACCCACGAGCTCACCCGCGCCGTAGAAGCCCACGAGGTTGCGCACCCATGGGAACGTCGCGATGTCCGCGATCGTGTATTCGTCGCCCATGATCCATTGCCTGCCTTCGAGGTGGCGGTCGAGCACGCCGAGCAGCCGCTTCGATTCGTTGGCATAGCGGTCGCGCGGGCGCTTGTCCTCGAAGTCCTTGCCGGCGAACTTCACGAAGAAGCCGACCTGCCCGAAGAACGGGCCGATGCCGCCCATCTGGAACATCAGCCACTGGATGGTCTCGTACCGGCCGGCGGCGTCCCGCGGGATGAACTGCCCGCTCTTGTCGGCCAGATAAAGCAGAATAGCGCCCGATTCGAACAGGGCGAGCGGCTTGCCGCCGGGGCCGGCCGGGTCGAGGATG
>DATBPW010000237.1:0-2438 GCA_036561125.1 Ramlibacter sp.
ACGCGCTTGCCGCCTTCGAGGTACCAGCGGATGTTGCGATGGGTCTTCCAGCGCTGCATCTCCTCGAACGGGCTCAGGTAAGGGTTCTTGTAATCGAGGCCGGTGATGAAGCCCAGCGCGACGAGGTTGCCTTCCATGTGATAAAGGAACGCGCCGCCGTAGGTGTCGTTCGCAAGCGGCCAGCCCGCGGTGTGCAGCACGAGCCCCGGCTCGTAGCGCTCGTCCGTGACTTCCCACAGCTCCTTCACGCCGATGCCGTAGGCCTGCGGGTCGCGCCCTTCGTCGAGCTTGAACTTCGCGATCAGTTGCCGGCCGAGGTTGCCGCGGCAGCCTTCGGAGAAGATCGTGTACTTCGCGTGCAGCTCCATGCCGAGCTGGAAGCTGCCGGTGGGCTCGCCGTCCTTGCCGACGCCCATGTTGCCCGTGGCCACGCCCTTGACGGCGCCGTTCTCGTCGTACAGCACTTCGGCGGCGGGAAAGCCCGGGAAGATTTCCACGCCGAGCGCTTCGGCCTGCTGCGCCATCCAGCGCACCACGTTGCCCAGGCTCACGACATAGTTGCCGTGGTTCTGGAAGATCTTCGGCAACGCGAACTCCGGCACGCGGAACGACCCGGTCTCCGACAGGAACACCATCGCGTCGTCGGTGACCCGCTGGTTGAGCGGCGCGCCCTTTTCCTTCCAGTCGGGCATGAGCTCGGTGAGCGCGCGCGGGTCCATCACCGTGCCGGCGAGGATGTGCGCGCCGGGCTCGGAGCCCTTCTCGAGCACGACCACCGACACATCGGTGCCGCGCTCGGCCGCGAGTTGCTTGAGCCGGATCGCGGTGGCCAGGCCGGCGGGGCCTGCGCCCACGACGACGACGTCGTACTCCATCGCTTCGCGGGGACCGTACTGCGCCAGGATTTCGTCGTGCGTCATGGATTTCTTTCTTTGGGCTCGCGTGATAATGGACTCGATTCTAGGCAGGAGACTCCCGTGAGCTACAGCATCGACTTGTCCGGTCGCGTCGCGTTGGTGACGGGCGCCTCCAGCGGGCTGGGCGCGCAGTTCGCGCGCACCCTGGCTTCGGCGGGCGCCGCCGTCGTGCTCGCCGCGCGCCGCGTGGAGCGCCTGAAGGAACTGCGCGCGAAGATCGAAGGCGAGGGCGGCGACGCGCACGTGGTCGGCATGGACGTGACCGACCTCACGAGCATCCGCGCCGCCGTCGCGCACGCGGAGACCGAAGTCGGCTCGATCGACATCCTCGTGAACAACTCCGGCGTGAGCACGACGCAGCGCATCCAGGACGTGAGCGAGGAAGACTTCGACTACATCTTCGACACGAACGTCAAGGGCGCGTTCTTCGTGGCGCAGGAAGTCGGCAAGCGCATGCTGGCACGCGCGAAGGGCGCGGCGCCGGGGACGTTCACGGGCGGGCGCATCATCAATATCGCGTCGATGGCGGGCGTCCGGCCGCTCGCGCAGATCGGCGCGTACTCGATGAGCAAGGCCGCGGTGATCACGATGACCAAGGCGCTGGCGCTCGAGTGGGGCCGCTTCGAGATCAACGTCAACGCGATCTGCCCCGGCTACATCGACACCGAGATCAACCACCGGCACTGGGACACCGAGCAGGGGCAAAAGCTCATCAACATGCTGCCGCGCAAGCGCGTGGGCAAGCCGGAAGACCTCGACGCGCTGCTGGTGCTGCTGGCCAGCAGCGAAAGCCACTTCATCAACGGCGCGGTGATCGCGGCCGACGACGGGTTCGGGATCTGAGCGACGATGAGGCTCGAACTGCCGGAGAAGAAGAAGCTCGTCTACGAGATGACGATTCCCATCCGCTGGGGCGACATGGATGCGATGGGCCACGTCAACAACACCAACTACTTCCGCTACATGGAAGTCGTGCGGATCGAATGGGCGCGCTCCCTCGGCGAAGCGCTCGACGGCAACACGGTGGAAGGTATGGTGATCATCAATGCGTTCTGCACGTTCCACCGGCAGTTCGAATACCCGGCGACGGTCCTCGCGCGCATGTACGTGAGCGACCCGGGCCGCACCAGCTTCGAGAGTTGGACGACGATGACGAAGGTGGACGAGCCCGATGCGGTGTACGCGAGCGGCGGCGCGACGATCGTGTGGGCGGACTACTCGAAGCAGAAGTCGGTGCCGCTCCCGGAGCACGTCCGGCGGTTGGTCGAATCTTGAAAATCAACAGCCGGACGCAGAAGTCGCAGAGGTTCCGCAGAAGACGCGGAAAATCCTTCAGTTGAATTCTGCGATTTCCGCGCAGGTTCCGCGACTTCTGCGTCCGGCTGTTCAGGTCTTGGCTTTCGGCACCCGCCCCATCAGGTAGAACTCCGGATTGGGCAGCATGTTCGAGAAGCTCGCGATGCGGTTCGACAGGCCGAAGAACGCCGTGATCGCCGCGATGTCCCAGATGTCCTCGTCGGA
>DATBPW010000238.1:0-1563 GCA_036561125.1 Ramlibacter sp.
CAGCCCGCGGCACACGCCGAACACCGGCTTGCCCGCGCGCCCGAACGCGGCGACGAGGTCGATCTCGTACTCGTCGCGGATCTTGTCGCCGGCCCAGCGCTCCTGCAGCGGCTGCTCGCCGTACGACAGCGGCGAGACGTCCGCGCCGCCGTGCAGCACGAGGCCGTCGAGCCAGTGCGCATAGTGGTCGAGAGTGACGTCCCCGCGCTGTGTCGCGCCGGTGGGGCTGGGGATCATCACCGCGAGCGCCCCGGTCGACATCACCCAGTGCGCGATCGACTGCTCGACGTACTGCAGCGTCTTGCCCGTGAACAACTGGCGGTTCGGGTCCGCGTGCATGAAGCATGCGGAGATGCCGATCTTCAGCCGGTCCGCGTCCATCACATCGCCGCGAGGAACAGCCGTTCGAAATCCGCGGCCTTCACCGGGCGCGGATTGGTCTGGTGGCAGATGTCGGCGACCGCGATTTCGACGAGGCGCGGCAATTGCTCGCGCTTCACGCCATGGTCCGCCAGCCGCCCCGTGATGCCGACGCGTGCTTTCAACGCGCGCAGCCACGCGACGAAGTCCTCGCCGCCGCCGCGCACATGGCACACGTGCGCCAGCTCTTCGAATTTTTCCGGCACGGCGAGCTGGTTCCATTCGAGCACGGTGTCGATCATCAGTGCGTTCGCCAGCCCATGGTGCAGGTCGCACACGGCCCCGAGCGCGTGCGCGCACGAGTGGACGGCGCCCAGGTCCTTCTGGAACGCGATCGCGCCCATCATCGACGCCATCATCATGTCGCCGCGCGCGGCGATGTCCTGCGGTTGCTTGACGGCCTTTTCCAGCGAGCGCGCCGCGATGCGCGTTCCCTCCAGTGCGATCCCGTCGCACAGGGGGTGGTAAGCCGGCGAGAGATAACTCTCGATGTTGTGCGTGAGCGCGTCCATTCCCGTCGCCGCCGTGACGTGCGCAGGCAGCGCGACCGTCAGTTCGGGGTCGGCGAACACGCACCTGGCGAGGATCTGCGGCGAGAAGACGATGCGCTTGAGGTGCGTGTCGTCCTCGCTGATCACCGACGAGCGCCCGACCTCCGAGCCGGTGCCCGATGTCGTGGGCAGCGCGACGAACCAGGGCAGCTCGCGCTCGATCGCGCGCACGTGCGGATGGTCCCACGCGTATTCGAGGATGTCGCCCTCGTGCGTGGCGGCCAGGCCGACGACCTTTGCGACGTCCAGCGCCGCGCCGCCGCCGAACCCGATCACCGCGTCGGCCTTGTGCGCGCGATAGGCCTGTGCGCCCGCCATGACCTGGCTGGCGGTCGGATTGCCGAAGACGCCGCCGTACACCGCTGCATCGAGCCCTTGCAGGTGAGCGCGGAACTCGGCGAGCACGGGCAGCGCGGCGAGGGCCTTGTCAGTGACGATGAGCGGGCGCTTGATGCCGCGCTCGATGAGGTGCTGCGCGACTTCCTTGCGGGCGCCGGGCCCGAAGCGGATCGCAGTGGGAAATGAAAAGCCGTTGATGCTCATGAAGGCAATCCCGTGAGGTCCAGGAACATGTGGTTCTTGCCGAAGTAGC
>DATBPW010000239.1:0-3176 GCA_036561125.1 Ramlibacter sp.
CGTTTCGATATCGCCCGCCTTCACTTTCGCGATCCAGCCGTCGATGACGGCGCGGCCGCGCAATTCGACCAGCGTCCGCAGCCGCTCGGAAAACAGCGCCGGGTCGCGCACGAAGAAGTCGTAGTCTTCCATCAGCAGCGCAACACGCTCGCCGTCGGACAGGTCGACATTGATGCACTCGCTGTCGCGCATGCGCGCGATGAGCGCGTCGGGCACCGCGACGTTGCCGACCTTCTTGCTCTCGCTCTCGACGAAGACGGGTCGCGCGGGGTCGAACCGCCGCAATGCATCCCAGACCAGCGTGTCATAGGCCTTTTGCGACGGCTGCGAAACGCCAGGGATGATCCCGAGCACCGAGCTGCGATGGCTGGCAAGGCCCTCCAGGTCGAGCACCTGCGCGCCGGCGTCCTGCAGCGCATGCAGCAGTCGCGTCTTGCCGGAGCCCGTCGGGCCGCAGACCACGCGATACGACAGCCGCGCAGCCAGTTCGGGAATCTGCGCCAGCACCTGTGCGCGGAAGGCCTTGTAGCCGCCGTCGACCAGGTGCACGCGAAAGCCGACCTGGTCCAGCACCAGCCCCAGCGAGCCGCTGCGCTTGCCGCCGCGCCAGCAATACACGAGCGGCTTCCACGTGCGCGGCTTGTCGAGCACGTGTTCGCCGATGTGCCGCGCGATGTTCGCCGCGACGAGCATTGCCCCGCGCTTCTTCGCCTCGAACGGGCTCACCTGCTGGTACAGGGTGCCCACTTCGGCGCGCTCGGCGTCGTGCAGCGACGGCCAGTTCTGCGCACCGGGCAGGCGGTCCTCGGCGTACTCGGATTCGGTGCGCGCATCGACGATGGTGTCGAAATCGCCCATGCGCGCGATCGCGTCGGCGGCGCTGATCACTTGCACCGTCATGCGAGCAGCTTCGCCAGTTGCGGCCAGACGTTGTCGAGCATGCGCGGGTGCGCCTGCGCGATCGGGTGGATTCGGTCGGCCTGGAACCAGCGCTGCGAATCCGCCGCATCGCCGAATCCCGCCATGATCGACGGCACGACGGCCGCCTTGTGCTCTCGCGCGACCCGCCGGAACAGCGTTGCGAAGCGGTTGGTGTAGTCCGCGCCGTAGTTCGGCGGCACCTGCACGCCCACGAGCAGCACGCGGGCGCCGGCTTTCTGCGCTTGTTCGGTCATGTGGGCAAGATTGTCCTCGGTCATGCCCAATGGCAGGCCGCGCAGCGCGTCGTTGCCGCCGAGCTCGATGATGACGATGTCCGGCTTGTCCTGCGCCAGCAGCGCAGCCAGGCGCGAGCGCCCTCCGGCGGTCGTGTCGCCGCTGATGCTCGCATTGACCACGCGGGCCGGGATCTTCCGGGCATCGAGCCGCTTTTGCAGCAAGGCCACCCAGCCTTCGCCGCGGTTCAGGCCATACTCGGCACTGAGCGAGTCGCCGACCACGAGGATCGTGTGCATCCGCGCGGCGCTCGCCAGGCCATAACAGCCGGCTAACAACGCCACGATAAAGTGGCGCCGGGGCCAATCACCACCCGACATGTCCGATCCGATCATCTCTGCGTTGCACCTGAACAAGTCCGTCACCGATTCGACGGGCACGCTCGATATTCTGCGCGACATCCATTTCTCGCTGGCGCCGCGCGAAACGGCCGCGATCGTCGGCGCGTCGGGTTCCGGCAAAAGCACGCTGCTGTCGCTCATCGCCGGGCTCGACACGCCCACCAGCGGCACGGTGCAACTCGGCGGCGTCGACATCTTCTCGATGAGCGAGGACGAGCGCGCCGCGCTGCGCGCGCGCCAGGTCGGCTTCGTCTTCCAGAGTTTCCAGCTGCTGGGCAACCTCACGGCGCTGGAGAACGCGATGCTGCCACTGGAGCTCGCGGGCCGGCGCGATGCGCGCAAGCTCGCCACGGAAATGATGAAGCGCGTCGGGCTCGGCTCGCGGCTCGGCCATTTCCCGAGGACTTTGTCGGGCGGCGAACAGCAACGCGTGGCGCTCGCGCGCGCGTTCGTCGTCGAGCCGGCGGTGCTGCTGGCGGACGAGCCCACGGGCAGCCTCGATTTCGCGACCGGCGAGACGGTGATGCAGCTCATGTTCGACCTGAACCGGGAACACGGCACCACGCTCGTGCTCGTCACGCACGACCCGGCGATCGCCGCGCGCTGCGAGCGGCGCATCACGATCGAAGCGGGAAGAATCGTCGCGGACGATCGCTTCAATGCCGGCGCGGCAGCGCCTTCCTGACCGCGATCAGGAACTGGTCGCGCTCGGGCGGCTGGTCGATGTTGCCGGCGACGGCGCCGATGAAGTCATTGAAGTTCGGGTGCTTCGTGGCTTCCTTGCGCACGAGCATCCTGGCCATGGGCCCGATGTATTTCGACAGGTGCTGCTCGATCAGCGCGGCCTCGTCGGCATGCAGGTCGAGCTGCGGATGCGGCGCGACGCGCGACTGGCTGCCGGGCTGCGACTTCGGCGCCGCGCCGAAGGGGACGCTCTTGTTCGATGAGCGCGACACGACCGGGACGCTGGGCGCCAGGCCGCTGACCGACGGCGGCCTGGTCGTGCTGCGCTTGCCGCTCACCGGCACACTCACCGGATGGCTGGGGCTCGTCGCGCCGGCGATGAATGCTTCGCGCGCCTTCGTGTCCGGGATCGTCGCGGCCAGCGATTCGCGCAATGCCTGCAGGCTGGGCGCGAGCGGCGCGGCCTTGCGCGCGAGCACCTTCGCGAGCGGGCCGATGTGGCGCGCGAGTTCCGCTTCGATTTCGTGGACGCCGTCCTCCGCGAGCGCCGCGGCGGGTTGGGCCGGAGCGGTGTGCGTATAGCCGGTGGTGGGCCCTTCGCGGCGCGTCGTCGGTGTGGCGCCGCGCTGGTGCGCGACCGCATAGACCTCGTGCAGGCGCCCGTGCTTGTCCTCGTACTGCCCCATGAACTGGAACAGGTCGGCCGTGCCGTCGGTGATGCGCGAGATCACGTCGTAGTACGCACGCGAGACGAGCACCTGGTTGCTGCGCGCGAAGTCCATGATGCGCTGCGCCACGTTGATGCCGTCGCCCACCACGTTCGTGCGCGAGTTGATGTCGGAGATGATGCGCACCGGCCCCATGTGCAGCCCGATGCGCACCTGCAGCGCCCGGCGCTGCACGAGCAGGTCGCGCAGCAGCATCGCGGAATCGAGC
>DATBPW010000240.1:0-1971 GCA_036561125.1 Ramlibacter sp.
GCCCGCGTTCGGGATCTCCACCGCCAGGCCGACGTAGCACCAGTGCTCGCCGTAGAAGATCTTCTCCAGCTCGCGCTGGTACAGCTGCGCGTCGGTATAGGCCCAGAAAGGCACGCGGCTGGATTCGGCGCGGGTCCAGCGGGAAAGGGTCTGGGGAGCGTTCATGGCGGCGGTCTCCAGATGCCATTGTCACCCCGGCGCAGGCCGCCAGTCCGCAGGTACCCCCTTGAAATCATGCGGCCTTTCGGCGTAGTCTTCGTCTCGCCATGGAAAACTCGCTCTTCGCCGACAAGTCGCAATTCGAGTTTCGCAACACCACCTGGCTGCACTTGCTCAGTGGGCTGGTGCTGTTCGCCTGGGTCGGGGTGATTGCGCTCTTCATCCGGGAGACTTATGGGCCCGTTCCGCTGTTCCTGTACTACGGCGTGGCCGTGTTCAGCTTCATCGGGCTGTATTACGTGGTCCAGGCGGTCGACCAGCGCGTGCAGGTGCGCATCGACAAGGACGGCATCTCGGACCGGCGCAACGGCATTGGCGTGATCCCGTGGAAGGAAGTCGCGGAGCTCAGGCTAGGGCGCAGCCGCTCGCAGTGGCTGATGTCCGTGCGCGTCGTGCACCCGGAATTCGTCGAGGAGCGCGCCGCGCCGATCGACAAGTGGGTCTCCCGGGTCTTCAATCGCAAGCCCGACCAGGTCAAGGTGCCGCTCGAAGACGCGCACGTCACCGAAGAACTGCGCCGCTTCATCTACTCGGTGGCGAACAAGTCGGACATGTCCGTGCGGCTCGCCTAGCAACGCGCTTCAACTCACGGCGGGCTTGCGCCGTGCCTTCCACGCCCCGAACAGGATCAACACGCCCGGCACGAGGATCATCGTCCAGATGATCTTGTCCAGGTTCATCTTCACCCACGGGATGTCGCCGAACAGGTAGCCCGTGGTCACCACGCTGCCCACCCACAGTGCGCCGCCGGTCACGTCGTACAGCGTGAACTTCGCGCGCGTCATCTCCGCGACGCCCGCCACGAACGGCGCGAACGTGCGCAGGAACGGCATGAAGCGCCCGGCCACCAGCGTGATGCCGCCGTACTTCTCGTAAAACGCGTGCGCCTGGTTGAACGCGCGGCGGTTGAAGTAGCGCGATTGCTCCCAGTGGAACACCCTCGGGCCGAAGAAGCGGCCGATCGTGTAGTTGCTCTGGTTGCCCAGCACGGCGGCGGCGAACAGCACGCCCAGCGACATCGGATAGTCCATGATGCCCACGCCGCACATCGCGCCGACCACGAACAGCAGCGAGTCGCCCGGCAGGAACGGCATGACCACCACGCCGGTCTCGACGAAGATGATCACGAAGAGCAGCGCGTAGACCCACATGTGGTAGGTGCGCACGAAGCCTTCGAGGTACTTGTCGACGTGCAGCACGAAGTCGACAAGGAACGTGACGAATTCCATCGGCGGATTATCCCTAGAATAGTTCTTCCGAACCCATGAGCGCCGTCCTCTCCCCCGCCCCACGCCGCCCGATCCGCGAGCTGCCCGACGAGCTGGTCAGCCAGATCGCCGCGGGCGAAGTGGTCGAGCGCCCCGCGTCCGTCGTGCGCGAGCTCGTGGACAACGCGCTCGATGCCGGCGCGACGCAAGTCACTGTGCGCCTGCTCGCGGGTGGCTCGCGGCTCATCTCGGTCGAGGACGACGGCGCGGGCATCGCGCGCGAAGAGCTGCCGCTGGCGCTCAAGCGCCATGCGACGAGCAAGATTGCGTCCCTCACCGATCTCGAATCCGTGCACACGATGGGATTCCGCGGTGAGGCGCTCGCGGCGATGGCGTCCGTGGCCGAGATGGTGGTGTCGTCGCGCAGCGCCGGGCAGGCCAACGCGTTCATGCTCGATGCGCGCAGCGGCGAGCTGCGGCCCGCGCCGCGCGCGACGGGCACCACCGTGGAGGTGCGCGAGCTGTTCTTCGCGACACCGGCGCG
>DATBPW010000241.1:0-3524 GCA_036561125.1 Ramlibacter sp.
GGCGTGCAGATCGACAACGTGAAGCTCGTCGACCGCGGCGTGCTGCGCGAGCAGGAGATGCTCGCGCTGCTGCGCAGCGGCCAGTACCCGAGCCGCAATCCCGAGCAGAACATGGCGGACCTGAAGGCGCAGATCGCCGCCAACGAGAAGGGCGTGCAGGAGCTGCGCAAGATGGTGGCGCAGTTCGGGCTGGACGTCGTGCAGGCCTACATGAAGCACGTGCAGGACAACGCCGAGGAATCGGTGCGGCGTGTGATCACGCGGCTGAAAGACGGCGAATACACGCTGGCGCTGGACAACGGCGCGCACATCAGGGCGGCGATCCGCGTGAACGCGAAGGAGCGCAGCGCGGAGATCGACTTCACCGGCACGTCGCCGCAGCAGGTCAACAACTTCAACGCGCCGACGGCGGTGTGCATGGCGGCCGTGCTGTACGTGTTCCGAACGCTGGTGGACGACGAGATTCCGCTCAACGCCGGGTGCCTGAAGCCGCTGAAGGTGATCATCCCGCCGCACTCCATGCTCAATCCGGACCCACCCGCATCGGTGGTGGCGGGCAACGTCGAGACGTCGATGTGCATCACCAACACGCTGTACGGCGCGCTGGGCGTGATGGCGTCGAGCCAGTGCACGATGAACAACTTCACCTTCGGCAACGCCAGGTACCAGTACTACGAGACGATCTCGGGCGGCAGCGGTGCGGGCGACGGTTTCGACGGCACGAGCGTCGTGCAGACGCACATGACGAATTCGCGCCTCACGGATCCCGAGGTGCTCGAGTTCCGTTTCCCCGTGCGGCTGGAGAGCTACGCAATCCGCGCGGGCTCCGGCGGCGCAGGCCGGTGGAAGGGCGGCGACGGCGGCGTGCGGCGTGTGCGCTTCCTCGAGCCGATGACGGCGAGCATCCTGTCGAATGGAAGAAAGCATCCGGCGTTCGGCATGGCCGGCGGGCAGCCGGGGCAGGTCGGCATCAACCGCGTGGTGCGTGCTGATGGAGGCGTCGAGCCGCTCGGGCACATCGGCTCCGCCGAAATGCAGGCGGGGGACATCTTCGAGGTGCACACACCGGGCGGCGGCGGCTACGGCGCGGCTTGAATGAAAAGGCCCGCGAATGCGGGCCTTCTCCTGTCACCGGCGCAAGGTCACTTCTTCGTGCTGGCGGCCGGCTTCTTGCCGTCGGCCTTCTTCTCTTCCTTCTTCGCTGCGGCGGCGCCCTTGTACGACTCGCCGTTGACTGTCAGGCCATCTTTCGACAGCGCCTCGGCCTTCTTGTCGCCGATGCCCTTCACGCGGGCGATGAAGTCGGCCCAGTCCTTGAAGTCGCCCTTCTTGCGCTCGGCGAGGATTGCCTTGCTGGTGGCCGGCCCGATGCCCTTCACGGCGTCGAGCTGCGCGCTCGTTCCCTTGTTCGCATCGACCGCCGCGGCGGCCGCCATCGCGAGGGCGGCATACAGCGTGACGAGCACGACCAGGATCTTCTTGAACATCGCTCTTTCTCCTTCGGTTGTTGGGATGCCAGCGCTCAACGGGCCGGGCGGGCGGCCGGTTGACCGGGATCAGCCGCGCCGCTGCAGCTCGGCCACGTAGCGCGCCACGCCCGTCTGCACATCCGCGAACTCGTGGTCGCAACCCGCGGCGCGCAACTTCGTGAGGTCCGCCTGCGTGTAGCACTGGTACTTGCCGCGCAACGCGTCGGGGAAGGGAACGAATTCGAGCCGGTCCTGCGATGCCCCCAGCGACTCGAGCACCGTGTGCGCGACGTCCTTGAACGGCTGGGCGCGGCCGGTGCCGAGGTTGAACAGGCCGCTTTTTTCCGGATGGTCGAGAAACCACAGGTTCACGGCGACGACGTCGTCGACGAACACGAAGTCGCGCATCTGCTCGCCGGGGCCGTAGCCGCCGTACTCGCCGAAGAGTTTCACCTTGCCTTCCGCCTTGAACTGGTTGTACTGGTGGAAGGCGACGCTGGCCATGCGACCCTTGTGCTGTTCGCGCGGACCGTACACGTTGAAGTAGCGAAAGCCCACCGCCTGCCGGGCCTTCGTCTTCGCCGCGCCGGAAAAGTCATCGCCGAGTTCGCGGCGCATGCGCTGGTCGAACAGCAGCTTCGAGTAGCCGTAGACGTTCAGCGGATGCTCGAACTCGGGCGTCTCGCGGAACGTTTCCGAGCCGCCGTAGGTCGCGGCCGACGATGCATACAGCAGGCGCGAGCCGCGTTCCTTGCATGCGGCGAACAGGCCGCAGGACAACGTGTAGTTGTTGTCCATCATGTACTTGCCGTCGGACTCCATCGTGTCGCTGCACGCGCCCTCGTGGAACACGGCATCGACCTTGCCGAAGTGGCCGTCGGCGAACGCGTCGTAGAACAGGTCGGCGTCGACGTAGTCGGCGATCTTCAGGTCGGCGAGGTTGCGGAACTTGTCGCCTTGCGTCAGCTCGTCGACGGCGATGATGTCGTCGATGCCGCGCGCGTTGAGGCCCTTGACGATATTGCTGCCGATGAAGCCGGCGGCTCCGGTCACGACATAGCGCGTCATGCGAACAACTCCTCGAAAGAAACGGTGGCGGTGCCGAACTTGCCCACGACGATGCCGCCGGCCTTGTTGGCGAGCGGCATCGCGTCGCGCAGGCTCATGCCGGCCGCCACCAGCGTCGCGAGGGTGGCGATCACCGTGTCGCCCGCGCCGGTCACGTCGAACACTTCGCGCGCATTCGCGTCCGTGTGCGCATCGCCTTTCGCGTCGAACAGCGTCATGCCGTCCTCGCCCAGCGTGACCAGCAATGCATCGAGCTTGAGCGACTGGCGCAACTGCTGCGCCTTGTCGCGCAGTTGCGCGGCGTCCTTCCAGGTGCCGACGACCTGTTGCAGCTCCGCGCGATTGGGCGTGATCACCGTCGCGCCGCTGTAGCGCTCGTAGTCGGAGCCCTTCGGGTCGATCAGCACCGGCTTGCCGGCCGCGCGGGCCATCGCGATCATCTTCGGGATGTGCGCGAGGCCGCCCTTGCCGTAGTCGGAGAACAGCACGGCGTCGTGCCGCGGCAGCAATTGCGCGAACGTCTCGTTCTGCGACGCGAGCGCCTCGTGGTCGGGCTCGTTCTCGAAGTCCATTCGCAGCAGCTGCTGGTGGCGGCCGATCACGCGCAGCTTCACGGTGGTCTTCAGCCGGGGATCGTGCTTCAGGTGCGCCTCGATGCCGGTGGCGCGCAGCAGGTCCTCGAGGCGCCGGCCCGGCTCGTCCGCCCCGACCACGCCGAGGAACGACGCCTTCGCGCCGAGCGTGACGACGTTGTACGCGACGTTCGCGGCGGCGCCGATGCGTTCTTCCTCGCGGTTGACCTTCACCACCGGGACCGGTGCCTCGGGCGAGATCCGGTCGACCGCGCCGTACCAGTAGCGATCGAGCATCGGGTCGCCGACGACGAGCACGCGCGCCTTCGCGAGCTGTTCCTTGTTCATAGTTCTTCCACGCGGCGGGCCGGGTAGCTGTCCCACGCCTGGCAGCCCGGACATTGCCAGAAATGCT
>DATBPW010000242.1:0-3690 GCA_036561125.1 Ramlibacter sp.
GGACGACGCGGGCGTCGTGCACGACTGGGAGGAAGTGATCGCTGGCGAAGCGATGGACCGCGGGCCCGTGATGCTCAGCTGGAGCGACGTCTCGGGTGCGGGCGAACGCGCGCACGAAGGCTACAACGTCGTGATCCACGAGTTCATCCACAAGATCGACATGCGCGACGGCAAGGCGGACGGTTGCCCGCCGCTGCGCTCGCTCGCGGCGCGCAAGGCCTGGCTCGACGTGATGCAACGCGAGTTCGAGGCGTTCCGCGAGAAAGTGATCGTCGCGGATCGCTTTGGCGGCGCGCAGACCTGGCTCGACCCGTACGGCGCGACATCGATCGACGAATTCTTCGCCGTCGCGGGCGAGGCCTACTTCGCCGCCGCTGCAAGATTCCGCGAGGAGCACGCCGCATTGGCGCAACTCTTCGACGGCTTCTTCGTCAACGCATCAGGACCTTGAGCGCGTTCTGCAGCCGGCGCGCGTTGGCCGCGTCGTAGCCGCCGGCCAGCACTTTCGCCGTGTCTTCCGCCCATGTCTGCGCGGGCGACGGATCGTTGCGCCGCGTGAGCAACTGCAGTTGCATCATGCGGCGTGCGGACAGTTGCTCCGCGGGCGTCGGAACTTCCGCCGCGATCTCCAGCCGCAGCAATGCTTCGTCCGCACTGCCCGATGCCGGGTTCGCGAGTGCCTTGGCCCATGTGGCGCGCGCTCCTGCGGCGAGCGACTTGCCCAGCTCCTGCTGCGCGGGCAGCTGGTCGGGCGAACGCTGCTCCCATGCACCGAGCAACTGCGTGATTGCCTCGCCGTGCGCCTGCGCGGCGAGCTTCTTCAGCGTGGACTGCGCATGTTCGAGCGCTTCGCGCTGCGCGCGGAACGCGACGTCGGACAGGCGCGGGCCACGGTCTTCGCGCTCGCGGTCGTCACGGCGCGGGCCGCGGTCATCGCCGCGGCGATCGCGCTCGCCCGGCCGGCCGGGGCGCGCGCCGCGATCGCCGAACTTGCCGCCACGTCCTGCCGGAGCGGGCTCCGTCTTCTTCATGCCGGGCCGGTCGTCGCCGCGCATCGCCACCAGCGGGCGTGGCTTGGGCTTCGGCGGCTCGGCGACCGGAGGCGCCGCTTCCGAGGGCGCTTCGCCCTCACCGTCCGCGGCAGGCGCCGCCGGTGCGGGGGCAGCCGATTCGACATCCGCCGCCGCGACATCGGCGCGCGCTTGCGCCTGGCCTCTCAGCGCTGCGTCGAGTGCAGCCATCGCCGCCTTGATCTTCTGCGCATCGCCGCTCGCGTTGGCCGCTTCGAGCGCCTTCGATGCGTCGAGCACGACGCGATCGCGCTCGCCCAGTGCCGCCGCCGCGCGCTCGCGATCCTGCGTCTTGCGCTGGAACGCCTCGTCGATGGGCTTGCGGAATGCGTCCCACAATTTTTGTTCCTGCCGCCGGTCCAGCGGCACGGCCTGCGCTTCGGCCTGCCAGCGCTGCTGCAGCGACCGGACCGCGTCGATGCGCAGCTGCGGCGCGGCGCCGACCGTGTTCGCTTCCTCGATCATCGCGTTGCGGCGCTCGATGCTCTGCTTCTGCACGGTCTCGAGCGGCGCGCGCGCGGCCTGCATCGTTTCCTTCCACTTCCCCTGCATCTCGGCGAATGCCTTTTCGGACAGGTGGCCGGCGTCGCGCCAGCGCGAATCGAACTGCTGGAGCACACGCGCAAAGCCCTTCCAGTCGTCGTCCTGCGCGACAGGGTTCGCCTGCGCCCACGCCTTGAGTTCGTCCATCAGCGCGGTGCGTTGCGCCTTGTGTTCGGCGGCTTCCGCCTTGACCTTGTCGAGCCACTCCCCGACCACCTTGTACGCCGCATTGCACGCTTCGTCGAAACGCTTCCACAGCGCGTGGTTCGGCGGGCCGCCCTGGTCGACCTGCTTCCACTGTTCGCGCAATGCGCGCAGCTGTTCCTGCATCTTGCGGCCGCCGAAACGCGGCTTGGGCGGCGCGGGCTCCTGCCCTTCCACGGGCGCGGGCCGCTCGAACAGGCCTTCGGCCTTCGCGACGAGTTCCTGGCGCAGTTGATCGGCGCGCCAGCGCTGCCAGCCTTCGAGTTCGCCCGCCGCAGCGAGTGCCGCATGCGCCTGGCTTTCCAGCTTCTCGTCGATCAGCTTGCCGTATTCCTTCAACGCACTGCGCAGCGCGTTGGCCGCACCCGCGCTGGCCTTGCCGTGGCCTTGCGCGATCTCGGCCTCGAGTTTCGCCAGCACGTCGCGCACGGCATTGCCCGCGCGTTCGCGCAATTCGGGGTCGATCCGGGGCTTGGGCTTTGCAGGGGGTTCGACCGCGACGCCGCGTGCGGCTCGCAATTCATCCGCCCACACCGGGACCGGCGGCAGCGGCGCCGCCGGATCTTCCGCCGCCGCGCGCACTTGGGCGAGGGCGCTCTGGAACGCGTCCCACACGACCTGGAGTTGCTGCTTCGACGATTCGAGCAGCGGCGGGAAGCGGGCGTCGACACTCGGCCAGTTCGCGTCCGCCTGCAGCGCCTGCGCCTGGGACTGCCAATCGGGCACGTCGCTGACCAATTGGTCCGACGCGGCGACGGCGTCCCGCCAGGATTTCGTCGAAAGCACTTCGATCCGCTGGGCCAGCAGCACGGCGGCTTCGCGTTGCACCTGCACGCGATGCTGCAGGTCCTCGATGCCCTTGATGCGATCGGCGAGCTGGGCCTTGGCCGTCGCAAGCGGCTCGCGGCTCAAGGGAGCGCCGGCCTTCGCGGCGTCGCGCTGCCATGCGAGCGCGTCCGCGATGTTCAGCCGCGGCTGCGCGAGCATCGCCTGGGCCTTGTCACCCCATTCGGACGCGATCGCCTCCTGCGTGCGCGCGCGGCGGATCTCGTCGAGGCGTTCGCGCAAGGGGCGGGCCGCGCCCTTGTCGCGCGCCGACAGCTCGCGGAAGACCTCGTGCATTTGCTCGGGGGCCGGATTCGTGGCGAGCCACTCGCGCACGCGGGCGCTGCGTTCGCCGGAGGTCGCGGCCGTGAATGCGCCGCCGGTCAGTTCGTCGAGGGCGCGCGTGTCGCTGGATTTCAGGGTTGCCTGGGTCACGGAAATGCTGTTCTGGTCGTTGGGTCGCGCGTCGCGCGCAAACGCCTATTCTCGCCGCGATTGCCGCTCGGCCGCTCGGCGGCGATTCGCAGCTGCCAATGAAATAGCCCGGGCAGCCGCCTGATGGCGCCTGTCCGGGCGTAGGCGGCTGACAAAAGTCCTGCGCCGCCAAGGGTCGCGACCGGGAGTTTCATGTCCACGCTCGCGATGGAAGCAAGAGATTGCTTCCATTGGGGGCCGGGGCTGCCACCGACGGTGGCCCTACCGGCCTGCGCCCGATCCCTCGGGCGTCTCTAACTTAGGAGAACGAGTCCGCGTTTTCAAGCTACTCGTTTCAATGAGCGGTGCGAGCGCGATTGCCCGGGCCGCATTGACATGCTGCCGACTCCTTTCTAGGTCGGGCTGCCTAGGACGGTTGAGTACTTATGAATTCGATACACATCACCGAAGCGACTGCTCCGCTTTTGATAGCGAATTACCGATGACGCCGGCCTGTCGGACCTGCACCGACGCGAATTTGGCGCGGATTCCGACAGCAATACTTCACGATCCGGCGCAAAAATTCGTTCGATTACTCGACGAAATTGCATAAGGACGTAACTTGATATTCTTG